>NZ_JBPQTK010000124.1:0-18376 GCF_051386315.1 Micromonospora sp. URMC 107 | reverse complement strand
GCCGGAGGCCCCCTCAGGGGGCCTCCGGCCGGCTATGTCGTGGGTTGCGGTCTCTCAGTTCGCCATCAGATCGGCGCCACGCCAGCTGAACTCCGGGTCCGTCGCGAACCGCACGGTGATCTTCACGAGATCCTCCGCGTACTTGTTCGCGTGGTGCCCACAGAACACCAGCTCGCTCCCACCCGCCAGAGTGATCCGGAGCTTGCCGGCAGCATTGCAGCGGTCGCACCGTTCATCGGCGGCTGGGGGAGCCACCGTCTCGGGCGGCGGCGTGAGGGTCGGGGTCATCGCCTTCCTCCTCTGGTCGTCACCGATGAACAATCTCTTCGGTCGTTGCTCACCTATCGTGCAACACCCTGTCCCGGCGCTGCCTTCCCTGTGTGCCCGCGGGGGACCGAGGTCACACATGGCAGGGACAGTGTGCCGTGCACCAAGGGTGCCACGTCAACGATCACAATCGCGCAACCGGACGATCACCTTCCGACGTTGCACGCCAGGTGGTCAAAACGACACGTTCGGTTGACGATCGCGATCAGTCCAGGTAGTCCCGGAGCACCTGCGAACGCGACGGGTGACGCAGCTTGGACATCGTCTTGGACTCGATCTGCCGGATGCGCTCCCGGGTCACCCCGTAGACCTGGCCGATCTCGTCCAGCGTGCGCGGCTGGCCGTCGGTCAGGCCGAAGCGCAGGCGTACCACGCCCGCCTCACGCTCGGACAACGTCTGCAGCACCTGCTGGAGCTGGTCCTGCAGGAGCGAGAACGAGACCGCGTCGACCGCGACCACGGCCTCCGAGTCCTCGATGAAGTCGCCGAGCTGGCTGTCGCCCTCGTCGCCGATCGTCTGGTCCAGCGAGATGGGCTCCCGGGCGTACTGCTGGATCTCCAGCACCTTCTCGGGTGTGATGTCCATCTCCTTGGCGAGCTCCTCCGGCGTGGGCTCGCGGCCCAGGTCCTGGAGCAGTTCGCGCTGGATGCGGCCGAGCTTGTTGATGACCTCGACCATGTGCACCGGGATGCGGATGGTGCGGGCCTGGTCGGCCATCGCCCGGGTGATCGCCTGCCGGATCCACCAGGTGGCGTACGTGGAGAACTTGTAGCCCTTGGTGTAGTCGAACTTCTCGACCGCGCGGATCAGGCCGAGGTTGCCCTCCTGGATCAGGTCGAGGAAGGCCATGCCGCGACCCGTGTAGCGCTTGGCCAACGAGACGACCAGCCGGAGGTTGGCCTCCAGCAGGTGGTTCTTGGCGCGCTCGCCGTCCCGCGAGATCCAGCCCAGGTCCCGCTGCATCTCGCGGGTGAGCTTCTCCTCGCCCTCCTCGGCCGCCCGCAGCCGCTCCGCGGCGTAGAGCCCGGCCTCGATCCGCTTGGCCAGCTCCACCTCCTGCTCGGCGTTGAGCAGCGGGACCTTGCCGATCTGCTTGAGATAGGCCCGGACCGAGTCGGCGGAGGCGGTCAGCTCGGCGTCGCGGCGCGCCTGCTTGAGCGCCTCGGACTCCTCGTCGTCCCACTCGAAGTCGTTGTCGCTGGCCGAGTTGGCGGCGTCGGTCTCGGCGGCCCGGGTCAGCTCCGCCGGCTCCTCGACGACCACGTCCTCGATCTCGGCGGCGAGCTCCTCCGGGTCGATGTCACCCTCGGCGCCCTCGCCCTTGGCCTTGCCGCCGGCCTTGGCCGGCTTGGCCCCGGCCGCCGCGACCGTCGCCTTGGTGGCCCGGGTCGACTTGGTCGCCTTCGCGGGCGCGGCGGCCTTGGCGGCCACCTCGGCGGTGGTGCCGGCGGCCTTGCGGGGGGCGGCCTTGCGCGGGGCGGGCGCCGTGGCCTCGTCGGCGGCGGGCGCCTGCTTCGGGGCGGGCGCGACGGCCTTCTTGGTGGTCTTGGCGGTGGTGGCCCGGGACGCCGGGGTGGCCGACCGGGCGGCGGCGACGCGGCGGCGGGTGCTCGCCGAGCCGTCCACCACCACGGTCACTCCCGCCTCGGAGAGCGCCCGGAGGATCTTCTTGGCCTGGGCCGGAGTCACCTCGGCGGACTCGACGGTGCGCGCGAGCTGAGCCGACGTGAGCTGACCGCCGGCGCTCTGCGCGTGGGCGATCAGAGTGTCGGTGAGCGAGCGAACGTCGGCGCCGGTCTGGCGGGGTTCTGTCACGAATGACCTTCCGGAGGCGAAGAGCGAGCACGGCCGGGTCGTCCGACGCAGAGCGGGGCACCTTGCCGGGCGATGTGGTTGAGGGACCCCCGTGTCCCGGGCCGGCCGGTCGTGGCGGTCCGTCGCAGCGTGGGCAGGGGTGAATTGTAACGCCGTCTGCGGCGATCATCCGTCGCCGCACGGCGGACCGGCGGTGGGGACCGCCGATTCGACGCAGATGTGGACTTTGTAAGGATGGTACCGCGCGTGACCCGGAACACCCCGGCCGTGCGGGAAGGGGACGAACGATGGATCGCTCGGCGCCGTCGGAACTGCTGGAGATCGCGGTCGACGTGGCCCGGGACGCGGCCGCGACCGCGCACCGGATGCGGGTCGAGGGCGTGTCGGTGGCCGCGACCAAGAGCACGGTCACCGACGTGGTGACCGCCGCCGACCGGGCGGTGGAGCGGCAGGTGATCGACGCGCTGCGCCGGCTGCGGCCGGGCGACGCCGTCCTCGGCGAGGAGTACGGCGCGGGGGAGACCGGCCCGGTCGGCCCCGGCGGGGTCCGCTGGATCGTGGACCCCATCGACGGCACGGTCAACTACCTCTACGGGATCCCGCACTACGCGGTGTCGCTCGCCGCCGAGGTCGACGGCGAGGTGGTCGCCGGGGTGGTGCGCAACATCAGCACCGGCGAGGAGTGGACGGCCACCGTCGGCGGGGGCGCGTGGCGCGACGGCGAGCGGCTGCGCTGCTCCACCGAGACCGACCTCGGCCAGGCGCTGGTCGCCACGGGGTTCGGCTACGACCCGGCGCGCCGGGCGCACCAGGCCCGGGTGATCGCCGAGCTGATCCCGCACATCCGGGACATCCGCCGCTTCGGCGCCGCCGCGCTGGACCTCTGCCTGGCGGCGGAGGGGCGGGTGGACGCCTACTACGAGAAGGGGCTCGCCGCCTGGGACCAGGCGGCCGGGGCCCTGGTGGCGACCGAGGCGGGACTGCTGGTCGCCGGGCTGGGCGGACTGCCGGCCGGCCCGGACCTGGTGATCGCCGCGCCGGCGGCGCTGTTCAAGCCGCTGCACGACCGTCTCGCCGACCTGGACGCCTCGGGCGGTCCCTGACCGGCCGGCGCCACGCCCCCGGCGGCACCGGGGGCGCGGCGGGAGTCGGTCAGTCGTCCTGGGGCATCGGGCAGGACTCCTCCGGCGCGACCGGCGAGCCGAGGTCGCCCAGGGACTGGTTGACCTCGGTGGTGGTGGCGAGCTGCTGGAAGCCGCCGCCGAGCACCACGTCGACGACGTCGTCGGTGCGCTTGGGGTCGTAGTCGTACTCGGCGTTGTTCAGGAAGTACGCCCGCAGCAGGTGCGCCGAGCCGACTCCCTTCGGGCCGTAGCGCAGGACCGCGATGTCGTCGATCTGCTTCTTCTCGTTGCCGACCTTCTTGACCTGGAACTTGCGGTTGCGGAAGTCGTCCGCGACGGTGGTGGCCCGACCCGGTTCGTCGGTCGCGTTGTACACGTTGATCTTGACGTCCTTGGGTTCCCGCAGGGTCACGTCGGCCAGCGGCCAGCCCTCCGGGCAACCTCCGGCGAGGCCGGCGCTGCTCTGGGTGTCGCGGACCAACGCGACGACCACGAAGACGAGGGCCAGCACCGCCAGCAGGCCGACGACAACGAGTGCTCGCACTCGCGCAAAGCTCATCAGGGTGCTCCCCGGACAGTGGTGGGTGGTGGCGGCCGCCGGTGGTCGGGCCGCCCCGCCGGCCGTCGAGTACGCCGCTGAGGTTAACGGTTGTCCGGCCGTCGCGTGGAAACAGCCGGACATGCCGGCGCGCCATCCCGGAACCGGGTAGTACTACCCCTATCTTCGTGTCGCCTGAGTCACATTGGGAACAACTTCGCGTGCGGGGGCGTACATCTCAGCCACGAGGGCGGTATACATGCCTCGCCCAGAGGGGGGGTATGGTTCCGCGCCTCGCCGGCCGTTCCTTGGGGATGCCTCCGTCCGTGCTGTCTTCGGGTCGGGTGACCGACACAAGTGGTGGCCGGCCAGCGGAACCGAAACAGCGTCGTCCGGCGTTACAACCGGAAGCGACAACATCGATATGGGAGAGTGAAACCGATGGCCACCGACTACGACGCCCCGCGTCGCGACGAGGTCGACCTCGGCGAGGACAGCCTGGAAGAGCTCAAGGCCCGACGCGTCGACTCACAGTCGGGCGCCGTGGACGTCGACGAGGCCGAGGTGGCCGAGAGCTTCGAGCTGCCCGGCGCCGACCTGGCGGACGAGGAACTCACGGTCAAGGTGCTGCCGATGCAGCAGGACGAGTTCCGGTGCGCCCGTTGTTTCCTGGTGCACCACCGCAGCCAGTTGGCGGTCGAGCGCAACGGCGAGCTCATCTGCCGCGAGTGCGTCTGACACCGTTCGTCCGCACCAGCGGCGGCTCCCTCGTCGGGGCCGCCGCTGCCCGAGTCGCCGTGCGGTACTCCGAGGGACCTGCTTGACTCGTTGACGGGAGACCGTCATGTCGACGTCGGTCCATTCGGGAGGTCGGGCCATGAGCGAGCGGAGCGAGTCCGGCGGCACGCGTGGCGCGGACACGACCCGGGCCGACGGTGTGGGCGACCACGCCGCGCGGGACGACCAGGCCGACGCCGTGCCCGCGCGCGGCGCGGACGAGCTGGGTGCCACCGTCGCGGCGTTGACCGCCGACGACATCGAGCCGGCCCGCCGGCGGCAGCTGCTCGGCCGGCTCGTCGGGCAGGCCCGCGCGCGCGGGCTGGCCGACCTGTTCAAACCGAAGAGCGCGGTGCGCTGGATGGTCGACACGGTCGCCGAGATCGCCCCGCACGTGCCCGTGCGCGACCTGGCCACCCTGCGCCAGCACTTCGACGGCCTGGACGGCGAGGCACTGGCCGAGCGGCTGGTGCGCAACGCCGCGCGGACGACGGCCGGGATCGGCGCCGCCGGCGGGGGAGTGGCGGCGGTCGAGTGGACGGTCGCCCCAGCCCTGCTCTCCGCGCCGGTGCTGCTGGCCGCCGAGACGGTCGCCGTGGTGGCCGTGGAGCTGAAGCTGATCGGCGAGCTGCACGAGGTCTACGGGGTCCCGGTGCCGAGCGGCGGCACCCAGCGGGCGGTCGCGCTGGTGCAGTCCTGGGCCGGCCAGCGGGGGATCAACCCGATGATGCCGGGTGTCGGGGTGGGCGCCGTGCTGGGCACCGCCGCGCGCAAGGAGCTGCGGGACACCCTGCTCAAGCGCTTCGGCCGCAACCTGACCACCCTCGGCCCCTTCCTCACCGGGGCGGCGGTCGCCAGCTACCTCAACCGCCGGGCCACCCGGACGATGGCGGACCAGCTCCGCGGCGACCTGCGCCGCCGCACCACGGCCCTGCCGGGCACCCCGCCGGCCCTCCCCGGCGCCCGCTGAGCGGCCGGCGCACGGGACGGCGGCAGAGCACGGCAGGGGGCGGCGCGGGGAGCGCCGGACGACTCAGGGACGGGCGGCGTCGCGGGCGGCGAGGAGCGCCTCGGCCAGCTCGACCGGGCGGCGGGTGCTGACCACCCAGAACGGGGTGGGGTCGGCGGGGTCGTCGAGGACCACCTGCACGGCGCCGGGGATCCACGGCCGCTGCACCACGAACGCCAGCGGGTCGGCGCCGACCCCGAGCACCTCACGCCGGCCGGCGGCGTCCAGCGGGACGACGTCCGCGACGAACCGGACCGGCAGCCGGGCGTCGTCCACCCGCAGCTCGCCGTCGCGTACCGCGATCCGGATCCGGCCGAGCCAGGCCAGGCCGGCGACGGTCGCCGGCAGCAGCAGCACGAACGGCAGCCAGGCGCGGACGCCGGGCGCGCCCATCCAGACCTCCACGGCGAGCAACGCGGCCGCGGCCAGCCCGCCGAGCCACAGCCACCACGGCAGACCGAGCCGCTCGGCGTGCTGCGGGGGCGCCGCGGCGGGCGGCGCCGGGGACGGCGAGGACGGTGACAGGCTCACTCCTGTGAGGGTACGGCGCACGACGCCCGGCGGAACCGGCAGGATGGCAGGGTCACCCCAGCAGGACGGACGGAAGAGGGGAACCGTGACCGACGTCGTACCCGTGCCCGTACGGCAGCTCGATCCCGAGCTGCCGCTGCCGGCGTACGCACATCCCGGCGACGCCGGGGCAGACCTGGTGGCGGCGGCGGACGTCGAGCTGCCACCCGGCGGCCGGGCCCTGGTCCCGACCGGCGTGGCGATCGCGTTGCCCGAGGGGTACGTGGGCCTCGTCCACCCCCGTTCGGGGCTCGCGGCCAGACTCGGCGTGACGGTGCTCAACGCGCCCGGTACGGTCGACGCCGGCTACCGGGGTGAGATCCTGGTCAACCTGATCAATCATGATCGGGACACACCGGCGAAGATCTCCCGTGGTGACCGGATCGCGCAGCTCGTCGTGCAGCGGGTGGCGCGGGCGGACTTCCAGCCGGCGGCAGAGCTGGCCGTGTCCCGGCGCGGGACCGGCGGGCACGGCTCCACGGGCGGCCACGCCGGCCTGGTGCCGTCCCCCGCGACGGTCGGGGCGGGCGGCGGGCAGGACGCGGCCCCGGACGGCCGGCGGGCGCCGGACGTGCCGGACGCGCGACGGGAAGAGCGGGACCGGGCAGGCGGCCGGACGGAAGAGGTGGCAGGGTGAGTGCGAACAGCGGAGGGTTGGCGCAGTGATCTTCTCCCGGAAGCGGGACAGTGCCGGACGGCACGCCCGTGACGAGCGGACGACCGAGGTCCTCGACTCCCACGAGGAGTCGGCCCCGGCCCGCGGCCCGTACGACATCTCGGAGGCGCCCGAGGGGGTGCAGCGGCTCGACCTGGGCAGCCTGCACATCCCGGCGGTGCGCGACGTCGAGGTGCGGGTGCAGGCCGACCCGGAGGGCGTGATCCAGCAGGTCGTGCTCGTGCACGGCCCGAACGCGCTCCAGCTCGGCGTCTTCGCCGCGCCGCGCTCCGAGGGCATCTGGGACGAGGTGCGCGAGGAGATCCGCCAGTCGCTGTTCAACGACGGCGCGGCGGCCCAGGAGGTCCAGGGCGAGTACGGCACCGAGCTGCACGCCCGGGTGCGTACCCCGGACGGGCTGACCGACCTGCGGTTCGTCGGCATCGACGGGCCGCGCTGGATGGTCCGCGGCGTCTACCAGGGCGAGGTGGCCACCAACCCGGCCGCCGCCGGCCCGCTCGCCGAGTGCCTCGACGGCCTGGTGGTCGACCGGGGCCAGGAGGCCAAGCCGGTGCGCGAGCCGCTGCCGCTGCGGCTGCCCCGCGAGGTGGCCGACCAGGCGGTCGAGGCAGCGCCGGCCGAGGGCAACCCCGCACCCGCGCCCCGCGAGGCCTGACCGTCCGTCACGACGCGCCGGGACCGGCCCCGTCGGCGTACGCTGGCGGGACGGTTCCGGCGTCGCCGGGGCCCGGGGTGCCGGCGTCGTGTCGGCCAGCGTGGAGAGGGTGACGCGGAGGTCATGTCGACCGACGAGGGCCGGGGCTCGCTGCGCCGCATGCTGCGACGGCTCACCGCGAGCGAGGCGGAGATCGAGGCGCAGGAGCTGCGCCGGGAGAGCGCCGAGCACGGTGGTGTCCCGGCCGGGCAGTGCACGCGGGGCCAGGTGGTCTCGGTGGCCGGTCGGCTGCGCACGGTCGTCTACACCCCGCGGACCAACCTGCCCACCCTGGAGGCGGACCTCTACGACGGCAGCGACGTGGTCACCCTGGTCTGGCTGGGCCGGCGGCACATCGCCGGGATCGAGCCCGGCCGGCACCTGACCGCGCGCGGGCGGGTGGCCGTGCGCGACGACCGCAAGGTGATCTACAACCCGTACTACGAGCTGGAACCGCCGAAGTGACCCGGTGGCCGCGGCGGACGGAAGGCGTGCGATGACGACGGGACAGCACCGGGCGGCACAGCCGGAGAGCGACCCGCAGGACGAGGAACGGCTGCCCACCCTGGCCGAGCAGATGGCCGACCAGCTCGGCGGCTGGCGGGGCCTGGTCGAGTCCAGCATCCCCGTGGTCGTCTTCGTGCTGGCCAACATCGTCGGCGAGCTGCGGCCCGCCGTGATCGCCTCGGTGGCGGTGGCGCTCGTGATCGCCGGGCTCCGGCTGGCGCAGCGCCGACCGGTCCGGCACGCGGTCAACGGGCTCTTCGGCATCGCCGTCGGCGCCGCGATCGCCTGGCGCACCGGCGACGAACGCGACTTCTACCTCCCCGGCATCCTCTACGGCATCGGCTACGGGCTGGCCCTGCTGGTCTCGGCGGCCGTCCGGCAGCCACTGGTGGGGTGGATCTGGTCGGTGCTGGTGGCGAAGGGCCGCGCCGAGTGGCGCGACGACCCGCGCCTGGTGCGGACCTTCACCGGGCTCACCGTGCTCTGGGGCGTGGTGTGGCTGGCCAAGGTGGGCGTGCAGGCCGGGCTCTACCTCGCCCACCAGGACACGGCGCTCGGCGTGGCGCGGCTGGTGCTGGGTTACCCGCCGTACGTGCTGCTGCTGCTGATCACGGTCTGGACGGTGCGGCGGGTGACCCGGGAAGCGGAGCCCGAGGCGCTGCCCGGCGGCTGAGCCGCCGGCCTCAGCGCCGCTCGCGGGTGCGTTCGACGCTGTCCGCCCCGAGCACCACCGCGCGGACCGCGTCCTCGACCTCCGCGGTGCACACGAAGATCAGTTCGTCGCCCGCCTCGAGCGGGTCGTCCGGGGTGGGCACCAGCACCCGCTTGCCGCGCAGGATCGCCACCAGCGCGGAGTCGCGGGGCAGCGGGACCGCGCGCAGCGGCTCCCCGACGTACGGGGCGGTCGGCGGCAGGGTGATCTCCACCAGGTTCGCCTCGCCCTGCCGGAAGGTCATCAGCCGGACCAGGTCGCCGACGGTGACCGCCTCCTCGACCAGCGCGGCCATCACCCGCGGCTTGCTCACCGCGACGTCGACGCCCCACTGCTCGGTGAAGAGCCACTCGTTCTCGGCCCGGTTCACCCGGGCCACCACCCGGGGCACCGCGAACTCGGTCTTGGCCAGCAGCGAGACCACCAGGTTGACCTTGTCGTCGCCGGTGGCCGCGACCACCACGTCGCAGCCGGCGATGTCGGCCTCCTCCAGGCTGGCCAGCTCGCACGCGTCGGCCAGCACCCAGTCGGCCGCCGGCACCCGGTCGGGGCGCAGCATCCGGGGCTGGCGCTCGATGAGCATCACCTGGTGGCCGTTGTCGATCAGCTCCTGGGCGATCGAGCGGCCCACGTTGCCCGCGCCGGCGATGGCGATACGCATGCTCACAGCCCTCCTTCCGGCGGCGTCCCCGCCACCGACGTGACCGTAGCCGCAATGTCGTCGGTGACCAGCATGAAGAGCTGGTCACCCTCCTGCACGACGCTGGACGGGGTCGGCAGGGTGCCGATGCCGAAGCGGATCAGGTACGCCACCCGGGCCCCGGTCGCCTCCTCCAGGACGCGCACCGGCCGGCCGACCCAGTCCTTGTGCACCGGCACCTCGACGATCGACACCGTGCTCGTCGGGTCCCGGAAGATCTCCACGTTCCCCTCCGGCACCAGGTGCCGCAGCATCCGGTCGGCGGTCCACCGGACGGTGGCCACGGTGGGGATGCCGAGCCGCTCGTAGACCTGCGCGCGGCGCTGGTCGTAGATCCGCGCCGCCACCCGGGACACGCCGAACGTCTCCCGGGCGAGCCGGGCCGAGATGATGTTCGAGTTGTCGCCGCTGGAGACGGCCGCGAAGGCGTCCGCCCGCTCGATGCCGGCCTGGCGGAGCACCTCGCCGTCGAAGCCGGCGCCGGTGACGGTGATCCCGGCGAAGTCGGGGCCGAGCCGGCGGAAGGCGTCGGCGTCCTGGTCGATGACGGCGACCGAGTGCCCCCGGGACTCCAGGCTGTAGGCGAGGGTCGAGCCGACGCGGCCACAACCCATGATCACGACATGCACCGCGTCCCTCCTCAAGGTGCGCAACGCCCGGCCGGTGAGCGTGCCGTCTGCGAGCCTGCCACGTTCCGGGCGTGGACGCGGACCGACGGTACTCCGCCGGTCCGGCCCGCCGCGATCGACCACCCCGCGACGCCCGCCCGGGTGGTCGTACGCTTGGCGGTTGTGGCCAGACCCACCTCGCTGCTGAAGCGGCTGCTCCTAGGTCGACCGTTCCGGTCCGACCGGCTCAAGCACACGCTTCTGCCCAAGCGCATCGCGCTGCCCGTGTTCGCGTCCGACGCGCTCTCCAGCGTCGCGTACGCGCCCGACGAGATCCTGCTGACCCTCTCCATCGCCGGCGCCTCGGCGTACCTCTTCTCGCCGTGGATCGCCCTGGCCGTCGTGGTGGTGATGCTCACGGTCGTGGCCAGCTACCGGCAGAACGTGCACGCCTACCCCTCGGGCGGCGGTGACTACGAGGTGGCCACGGTGAACCTCGGTCCGCGGGCGGGGGTCGCGGTGGCGAGCGCGCTGCTGGTCGACTACGTGCTCACGGTCGCGGTCTCGGTCTCCTCCGGGGTGGCCAACCTGGGCTCGGTGGTGCCGTTCGTGGCCACCCACAAGGTGCTGATCGCGGTCACCGCGGTGGTGCTGCTCACCGCGGTGAACCTGCGCGGCCTGCGGGAGTCCGGCACCGCCTTCGCCATCCCCACGTACGGCTTCATCATCGTGATGGTCGGGATGCTGCTCACCGGCCTGGTGCGGGTCTTCGTGCTCGGCCACGACCTGCGCGCGCCCAGCGCCGGCCTGGAGATCCAGGCCGAGCACAGCGTCACCGGCTTCGCCCTGGTCTTCCTGCTGCTGCGGACCTTCTCCTCGGGCTGCGCGGCGCTGACCGGCGTGGAGGCGATCTCCAACGGGGTGCCGGCGTTCAAGGCCCCGAAGAGCCGCAACGCGGCCACCACGCTGCTGCTGCTCGGCACCATCTCGGTGGCCATGCTGGTCGGCATCATCTGGCTGTCCCGCCTCACCGGCCTGCAGTTCGTCGAGGACCCGAGGCTGCAGATCATCTCCGGCCCCGAGGGGTACGTGCAGAAGACCGTCACCACCCAGCTCGGCGAGACGGTCTTCGGCTCCGGCTCGGTGCTGCTCTTCGTGGTCGCCGGGATCACCGCGCTGATCCTCTTCCTCGCCGCGAACACCGCGTTCAACGGCTTCCCGGTGCTCGGCTCGATCCTCGCCCAGGACCGCTACCTGCCCCGGCAGCTGCACACCCGCGGCGACCGGCTGGCCTTCTCCAACGGCATCGTCTTCCTGGCCGTCGCCGCGATCGTGCTGATCGTCGGCTTCCAGGCCGAGGTGACCCGGCTCATCCAGCTCTACATCGTGGGCGTCTTCGTCTCGTTCACGCTCTCCCAGGCCGGCATGATCCGGCACTGGAACCGGCACCTGCGCACGGCGCGGGACCCGCAGGCGCGTCGGCGGATGCTCCGGTCCCGGGCGATCAACACCTTCGGCATGGCGATGACCGGCACGGTGCTGGTCATCGTGCTCGTCACCAAGTTCCTGCTCGGCGCGTGGATCGCCATCGCCGCGATGGCGATGATCTACGCGCTGATGCTCGCCATCCGCCGGCACTACGACCGGGTCGCCGCGGAGCTGACCCCGCCGGACGAGGGCCGCGCCGTGCTGCCCGCCCGCAACCACGCCGTCGTGCTGGTCAGCAAGCTGCACAAGCCGACGCTGCGGGCCATCGCGTACGCCCGGGCCACCCGGCCGGACACGCTGACCGCGGTGACCGTGAACGTCGACGAGAAGGACACCCGGGAGTTGCAGGCGGAGTGGGAACGGCGGGACCTGCCCGTCCCGCTGACCGTGGTCGACTCGCCGTACCGGGAGATCACCCGGCCCATCCTGGACTTCGTGGCCGGCGTCCGCCGGGAGTCGCCGCGCGACGTGGTCACGGTCTTCATCCCGGAGTACGTGGTGGGGCGCTGGTGGGAGAACCTGCTGCACAACCAGAGCGCGCTGCGCCTGAAGGGCCGGCTGCTCTTCGAACCGGGGGTGATGGTGACCAGCGTGCCGTGGCAGCTCGCCTCGACCGCCGGCAAGGACCTGGACCGGCTGGACGCCACCCTGACCCGGGGACCGGCACGCGGCCCCCGGGTCGCGCCGCGCGGCACCCTGCCGCCGAGCGTCCCGCCCGTCGTGTCCGCGCCGCCCGGCGAGAGCGGCCCGAGTGGTGGAGGTGAGCGGTGACCGCGCACGGGGACGGCCGGGGGCTGGAGGAGGCCGAGCGGGTCGAGCTGACCGTCGGGGCGGTCGCGCCGGGCGGGCACTGCGTCGCGCGGGTGGACGGCCAGGTGGTCTTCGTCCGGCACGCGCTGCCCGGCGAGCGGGTGGTCGCCGAGGTGACCGAGGTGCACCGCGGCTTCGTCCGGGCCGACGCGGTGACCGTGCTCGAGGCCGCGCCGGAGCGGGTCGAGCAGCCCTGCCCGTACGCGAAGCCGGGCCGGTGCGGCGGGTGCGACCTCCAGCACGTCGCCCCGGCCGCACAGCTCGACTGGAAGGCGGCCGTGGTGCGCGAGCAGCTCACCCGCCTGGGCGGGCTCACGGACGCCGAGCTGGACGCCCTCGGCGTCCGGGTGGCGGCGCTGCCCGGCGGGTCGCTCGGCTGGCGCTCCCGGGTCCGCTACGCCGTCGACGGGGCGGGCCGGGCCGGGTTGCTCAAGCACCGCTCGCACGAGGTGGTCCCGATCGACCGCTGCCTGATCGCCCACCCGGCGATCCGAGAGCTGCCCGTGCTGGCCCCGACGGGGGCGCGCTGGCCGGACGCGGACGCGGTCGAGACGGTCGCCTCCACCGGCGGGGACGTGGCCGTCACCGCCGTCGCCGACGGGGTGCCCCGCCCGGTGAGCGGCCCGGACCGGGTCCGCGAGGTGGCGGCCGGCCGGGAGTGGACGCTGCCGGCGTCGTCGTTCTGGCAGGTCCACCCGGCCGCCGCCGACACCCTGGTCGACGCCGTGCTGGAGCTGGTCGACCCGCGCCCGGGGGAGCGGGCCTGGGACCTCTACGGCGGGGCGGGGCTCTTCGCCGCCGCGCTGGCCGGCCGGGTCGGCGACGCGGGCCGCGTCACCCTCGTGGAGTCGGCCGCGCAGGGCGTCGCCGCCGCCCGGGAGAACCTGCGCGACCTGCCCCGGGTGGAGGTCGTGCCGGCCCGGGTGGAGACCGCCCTGGCCCGCCGCCGGATCACCGGCCCGGTCGACGTGGTGGTGCTCGACCCGCCGCGCTCCGGCGCGGGCGGCCCGGTGGTGCGGGACCTGGTGGCCGCCGGTCCCCGCGCGATCGCGTACGTGGCCTGCGACCCGGCCGCCTTCGCCCGCGACGTGCGCACCTTCGCCGGGCTGGGCTGGCGGCTGGCCGCGCTGCGCGGCTTCGACCTGTTCCCGATGACCCAGCACGTCGAGCTGGTCGGTCTGCTCCTGCCGCCCGACCGAGCCGCCCGCTAGCCTGACGCGATGAAGATCGTCGGGTTGATGTCGGGGACCTCCTACGACGGGGTGGACGTGGCCGCCGCCGAGTTCACCCTCGACGGGGACACGCTGCGGCTGCGCCCGCTGGGCCACCGGGGCCTCGACTACGACGACGAGCTGCGCGCCGCGATCGGCGCGCTGCTGCCGCCCGGGAGCACCACCATCGAGGCGGTCTGCCGGCTGGACAACCGCCTCGGGGAGGTCTTCGCCGAGGCGGCGGCCCTCGGCGTCGAGCTGGCCGGCGGAACGGTCGACGCGGTGGTCTCGCCCGGGCAGACGGTCTTCCACTGGGTCGACGACGGACGGGCCCGGGGCACCCTGCAACTGGGCGCCGTGGCCCGGGTGGCCGCCCGGGTCGGCGTACCCGTGCTGAGCGACCTGCGCTCGGCGGACGTCGCGGCCGGCGGGCAGGGCGCGCCCCTGGTCCCGGCCTTCGACGCGCTGCTGCTCGACCCGGCGGACGGCGCGGCCCCGCGCGCCGCGCTCAACCTGGGCGGCATCGCCAACCTCACGGTCCTCGCGCCGGGCGCGCCGGTGCTCGGGTACGACGTCGGGCCCGCCAACGCGCTGCTCGACGCGGCGGCCCAGCGCCTCCTGGGCCGGCCCTGCGACCTCGACGGCGCCCGCGCGGCCGCCGGTCGGGTGCACCCCGGCCTGCTCGCCGCGCTGCTCGCCGAGCCGTACTACGCGGCGCCGCCGCCCAAGTCGACCGGCAAGGAGCTGTTCCACGCCGGCTACCTGGACGCGCGGCTGGCCGCCCTCGGCGAGGCGGTGCCGGCCGACGACGTGCTCGCCACCCTGACCGAGCTGACCGCCCGGGTGGTGGCCGCCGCGTGCGACCGGCACGGCGTGGTGGAGGTGGTCGCGGCCGGCGGCGGGGTGCGCAACCCCACGCTGACCGCCCGGCTGGCCGCCCTCGGGACGGGGCGCTGGCGGCTGCGCACCACCGACGAGCTGGGGGTGCCCGCGCAGGCCAAGGAGGCGTACGCGTTCGCGCTGCTGGGCTGGCTCTCCTGGCACGGGCTGCCCGGCGCGCTGCCCTCGGTGACCGGCGCCGCCCGGGCCGCGGTGCTGGGCTCCTGGACCCCGTCCGGGCCGGCGTACCGGGGCGCCGCGGGGGTCGTGGTGCCCCGGCGGCTGCGGATCACGGCCTGACTCCCCGGGCGCCGGCGGCGGATCCGGGGGCTGACCAGGCGCTCAGTGCCCCCGGCCGGTGGGCGGGCGTCCGGGCCGGCCTGCGGAGTACCGGGCGGCCGATAGACTCTTGCGTCATGAGCGTTGAAGAGGGCACGGTCCACCACACCGGGCTGCTGGCCACCGTCCGGGGTCCGCAGGACGTCAAGCGGATGTCCGCCGAGGAGTTGGACGTCCTCGCCGCCGAGATCCGTGACTTCCTGATCGCCAAGGTCTCGCGCACCGGCGGGCACGTCGGTCCCAACCTGGGCGTGGTCGAGCTGACCCTGGCCATGCACCGGGTCTTCGACTCCCCGCGCGACCGGCTCCTGTTCGACACCGGCCACCAGGCGTACGTGCACAAGATCCTCACCGGGCGGCAGGCCGGCTTCGACCGGCTGCGCCAGCGCGGCGGCCTCTCGGGCTACCCGAGCCAGGCCGAGAGCGAGCACGACCTGATCGAGAACTCGCACGCCTCCACCGCCCTGTCCTACGCCGACGGCCTGGCCAAGGCGTACGCGCTGCGGGGCGAGCAGCGCAGCGTGGTCGCCGTGGTGGGCGACGGCGCGCTCACCGGCGGCATGTGCTGGGAGGCGCTGAACAACATCGCCACCGCCCGCAACCCGCTGGTGATCGTGGTCAACGACAACGGCCGCTCCTACGCGCCGACCATCGGCGGCCTGGCCGACCACCTCTCGTCGCTGCGGCTCAACCCGAGCTACGAGAAGGTGCTCGACACCGTCAAGGACGCGCTCGGCTCGACGCCGCTGGTCGGCAGGCCGATGTACGAGGTGCTGCACGCGGTCAAGCGGGGCATCAAGGACGCGGTGGCCCCGCAGGCCATGTTCGAGGACCTCGGCATCAAGTACGTCGGCCCGGTCGACGGGCACGACGTGACGGCGGTCGAGTCGGCGCTGCGCGCGGCGAAGAACTTCGGCGGCCCGGTGATCGTGCACGCCGTCACCCGCAAGGGCTACGGCTACCGCCCGGCCGAGGAGGACGAGGCCGACTGCCTGCACGGCCCGGGCAGCGCCTTCGACATCGAGACCGGCAAGCTGGTCGCCGCCCCGTCGGTGAAGTGGACCCACGTCTTCGCCGACGAGCTGGTCGCCATCGCCGACGAGCGGCCCGACGTGGTGGGCATCACCGCCGCGATGGCCGAGCCGACCGGCATCGCCAAGCTGGCCCGCAAGCACCCGAACCGGGTCTACGACGTGGGCATCGCCGAGCAGCACGCGGCCACCTCGGCCGCCGGCCTGGCCCTCGGCGGGCTGCACCCCGTGGTGGCGGTCTACGCGACCTTCCTCAACCGCGCCTTCGACCAGGTCCTGCTGGACGTGGCGATGCACCGGCTGCCGGTGACCTTCGTGCTGGACCGGGCCGGCATCACCGGCCCCGACGGGCCCAGCCACTACGGCATGTGGGACATGTCCGTCTTCGGGGTCGTGCCGGGCCTGCGGATCGCCGCGCCCCGCGACGCCGCCACGCTGCGCGAGGAGCTGCGCGAGGCGGTGGGCGTGGACGACGGCCCCACCATCGTCCGCTTCCCGACCGGCACCGTCGCCGCCGACCTGCCGGCCGTACGCCGGGTCGGGACCGTCGACGTGCTGGCCGAGTCGGCGCGCAAGGACGTGCTGCTGGTCGCGGTCGGCTCCTTCGGCCACCTGGGCATGGAGGTGGCCACCCGGGTCGCCGAGCAGGGCTTCGGGGTCACCGTGGTCGACCCGCGCTGGGTCCGCCCGGTCCCGGCCGAGCTGGTGGAGCTGGCCGCCGGGCACCGGCTCGTGGTCACCGTCGAGGACGGCGTCCGGGTCGGTGGCGTCGGCGACGCCCTCGCCCAGGCGATGCGCGACGCCGACGTCCGCGTGCCGCTGCGCGACCTCGGCGTACCGGCCGAGTGGCACCCGCACGGCACCCGCGCGCAGATCCTCGCCGACCTCGGCCTGACCGCGCAGGACGTGGCCCGCGACGTCACGGGCTGGATCTCCCGGCTGGACGTCGAGCCGGTCGAACCGGTCATCGCCGCCGACGACGCGACCGCGCAGAACTGACACCGACGACGGCGGGTGCCCCGGGCGACCGGGACACCCGCCGCCGGCGTCTTCCGCGCCGGCTCAGTGGCCGCCGAGGGAGCGGTAGTGCGTCTTCTCCGCCTCGGCGAGGCTGAACGTCTCCGAGCGGGTGGGCATCGGCACCACGACCAGCCCCGGCCGGTCCACCAGCCGGGGCGTGTCCGGCGGCGTCGACAGCGAGCTGTCGGCGGTCGGCCGCCAGCTCAGCACGGCCAGCGGCTGCCCCGGCACCGGCAGCGCGTACGCCTGCAACGGGTGGGACCGGTCGGCGGGTGAGACGACCGGCGTGCCGCCGTCGGAGGGGCGGTACACGACGGCGGTCATCGTGCCGTCGGCCGTCTCCCAGGTCAGCTGCTCCAGCTCGGCCGGCTCGCCGCCGCCGAGGGCGACCTCGCCCAGGGTGCGTACGGTCAGCTTGGTCATCGGCCACGACGACGGCACCGAGCGCGGCGCGTCCCGGTCGCCGATGCGTCGGGGGACGCTGCCGAACGGGCCCTCCTCGCCGGCGAGCACGCAGGTGTCCAGGCCGGTGAGGGCGCGCTTGCCGGAGCCGCTCTCGTCGCGCACGAGGGGGTAGCGCGGGTCGGTGGTGCCGGTGCCGAGGTCCAGCAGCCGGTCGGCGGCCCGGCCCCGGGGCAGCGCCTCGGTGGCCCGGAGCGTGGCGGTCACCGGCACCGCCCGGCAGGCCGGCACGTCCACCGGCTCGGTGAGGCCGTCGGTGTGCCGCAGGGCGCGGCCGTCCGGCCCGAGTAGCCGCTGCACCCGGCCCGACGTGAGGTAGCGCCGCCCGTCGGAGGTGTGCACGGGCAGCACGTCGGAGTAGACGAGGTAGCCGGGGTCGGTGTACTCGGCGGCGCGGGTGACCGCGTACCGGCCGCCCTCGCCGGTGACCTGGAGCAGCCAGGAGGCGCTCTCGCCGGGCACGTCCGCGGCGACTAGGGCCAGCGGCGCGCCGTCGACCTCGCCGGACCAGAGGATCCCCGACGTCGGCAGGTGCACCCGGTCGTCGGCCGGCGACCGCCAGTCGCGCACCGCCCCGGTCACGGCCGACCGGACGGCGGCGTCGCCCGCCAGGGTGCCGCGCGGCGGCCAGACCGTGAGGTCGCCGTCCAGGCTGTCGTAGCCGACCCGCAGGTCGCCCGGCTGCCGGTCCGCCACCGGCCCGCAGGCGGTCGCGGTGAGCAGCAGGGTCAGCAGTGCGGTGGCCGTGATGCCGCGCCGGCGGACTGGAGCCACCTGTACGCCCCCTCGATCGCCTCAGCCGTCGTTCAACGGAAAGCGCCATAGTACGAGATGTCGGATCACCGGGACGCGCCACCTCGCCCACGGTCCGTGTGCAGGTCGCGGGCCGTGATCGACCCCGAACACAGAGGACACTGCCGTGGTTTCAGGGTGAATGTCCCGCTCGGGTAGACTCCGCCGACTGTGACGCCTGCCGAGACCCGCGCCGAATCCTGGTCGGAATCCGACGCCGCCACGGCCCCCGCGTCCGAACCCGTGGCGCCGCCCGTGGGCGGCGGCGCCGGTGACCGTACGCCGG
>NZ_JBPQTK010000123.1:0-18422 GCF_051386315.1 Micromonospora sp. URMC 107 | reverse complement strand
CGAGATGGACGGCGGGCACCCGGTGGCCCTCAGCCGGCCGCGCGAACTGGCCGACCGGCTGGAGGAGATCCGGCGCGGTCGTACCGGTCAGCCGCCGGCGCCCGGTCCGTGGAAGCGGACGCTGTCGAGCGTGAACAGGCCGCCGCTCGGGCCGGAGAACACCAGGTAGAGCGGCTCGGTGCCGCCGACGTCGGTGACCGGCCCGACCGGCAGGTCGACGAAGGTGTCGAGGCCGCCGGTGTCGGGGATCTCGACCTCGTACACCGTCGGTCCGCCAACCTCGTGGGCTTGGACCACGACCTTGCCGCCGGCGCCGCGCGACGACACCCGCAGCCCGATCCCGGTGATGCCGCGCAGGTTGGTCGGGTCGAGCTTGACGAAGTCCATCGGGTCGAGGTCGGCGACGGCCGCACCGCCGCTGGCGGCCGCGTGCGGGACGATCCGGACCCCGAACGCCTCCGCGGTGGACTCCGCCTCCCACGTCTTCGGCTGGAGCGTCACCCGGGCGACGCCGGTCAGCGGCGGCGCCCCGGGCGCGCCCCGGTCGGTGTACCGGGCGGTGAGCACCGCCGGCTCGTCCGCCGCGACCCCGGCCCGGGGGACGCGTAGGAAGCCCGTGCAGCCGGTGGCCCGGCTCAGCGTACGGCCGGAGCGCTGCGCGTACGTGACGACCACCCGGGAGCAGTCGACGGCGCGTTCCTCGGGGTCGCGCACCGTGACCTGGAACGGGATCCGGTCGCCGGGGCCGGCGAAGCCGCCGTGCACCGGGGCGGTCAGGCCCACCTCCGGGCGGGTGTTGCCGACGGTCACCGCCACCCGGGCCCGGTCGGTGCGCCCGGTCGCGTCGGTGACGGAGAGCGTGGCGGTGTAGCCGCCCGGCCGGGCGTAGCCGAAGCGCACCGGGCCGGGTCCGGTCGCGTCCACCCGGCCGTCGCCGTCGAAGTCCCAGGAGTGACGCAACTCGCCGCCGTCCGGGTCGTACGTGCCGGCCGAGTGGAAGACGACGTCCCGGCCGGCCGGCCCGGACTCCGCCTCCGCGCGTACGGCGGCCCGGGGCGCCTGCCGGCCCGCGGCGTACTCGATGCGGTACAGGCCGGCGCCCCGCGCGTCGGCGGTGCGGGCACCCCGGTCGAGGACGTAGAGCGCGCCGTCCGGCCCGAACTCCATGTCGACCGGCTGGGTGAGCCGCACGCTGCCGCCGAACGGCCTGATGTCGCCCCGCGCGCCGTCCGCGCCGACCCCGATGTCCTTGATCCAGGCGCGGTCCCGCTCGTAGGCGAAGGTGCGGCCGTCGTAGGCGCGGGGGAAGCTGGTCTCGGCGGCCAGGCCGGGGTCGTAGCGGTAGGTCGGACCGCCCATCGGCGCCTTGCCGCCGTTGCCGAACGGCGGCTGCGAACCACCGGTGGTGAACTCCGGCACCGAGAGCCCGTCGTAGGAGATCCACGCCGGTTGGGCCGGCGGCAGCTCGACCAGGCCGGTGTTGCGCGGACTGGTGTTGCGCGGCGCGGCGCAGTCGAAGGGCGCGCCGGGGCGGCCCGTGGCGAAGTCGTGGTCACGGTAGGGCTGGTTGGTGCCGGCGCAGTACGGCCAGCCGAGGTTCGCCGGCCCCTTCAGCAGGTGGAACTCGGCCTGCCCGGCCGGCCCTCGGGCCGGATCGGCGGCGCCGGCCGCCGGGGCGCCGTCGCCGAGGTGGACCCATCCGGTCCGCGGGTCGACCGAGAACCGGTACGGGTTGCGCAGGCCCATGGCGTAGATCTCCGGACGCGTGCGCGCCGTGCCCGGGGCGAACAGGTTGCCGGCCGGGATCCGGTACCCGCCGTCGGCAGTCACCGCGATCCGCAGCAGCTTGCCCCGCAGGTCGTTGGTGTTGGCCGAGGTGCGCTGCGCGTCGTGGACCGGGCTGCGGCCGGGGCGCTCGTCGATCGGGCTGTAGCCGTCCGACGCGGACGGATCGGTGTCGTCGGCGGTGGAGAGCAGCAGGTTGCCGGCCGGGTCGAAGTCGATGTCGCCGCCGACGTGGCAGCAGTGCCCCCGGTCGGTGGGCACCCGCAGGATCTGCCGCTCGCTGCGCGGGTCGAGCCTGCCGTCGCGGCGCAGGGTGAAGCGGGACAGCTGGTCGTGGCCGCGGAACCGGGCGAGCGTCGCCGGGGTGGCGGTGCCCGGCGCGTCCCCGGGCGGGGTGTGCAGCCGCGGGGAGTAGTACACGTAGACCCAGCGGTTCTCCTCGAAGCGTGGGTCGGCGGCGATGGCGTACAGGCCGCTGTCGCGGTGCGTGTAGACCCGCAGCCGCCCGGCCGTCGACGTGCGGCCACCGGGCGTGGTCAGCCGGATCTCACCGGTGCGGGAGGCGTGCAGCACCCGCCGGTCCGGCAGCACGGCCAACGCGCTCGCCTCGCCGGTCCGTGCCGCGCCGCCGGCCAGGGTGACCTGCGCGAAGGAGCTGTCGCTCTCGGTGGCGGGGCTGTCGCAGTCGCCCGGGGTCCAGCCCGCCGCGTAGCTCACGCCGCCCAGTAGGTGGCCGCGGAAGTTCGGGTCCGCGTAGCTGCCGACGCTGTGGCCGAGGTTGGTGTACCAGGAGCGGCCGCCTGCCACGGTGCGGCACCAGGTGACCGGGTGGTCGCCCATCGCCCCGATGTCCGGGTCGTAGCTGGACTCGTCCAGGGAGGCGAGCACCCGGACGTCCTGCCGAGGGCTCTGGTAGAAGTTCCACCACTCCTCGGCGAAGGTCCACTCCGCCGGCAGGTGCGACGTCGACGGGTGCGTCCGGTCCTCCACCCGGACCGTCGCCGGCTGCGTCTCGGGATGGGCCGGCTGGGCGGGGTGCGACTCGTAGAAGCTGCCCATCAGGTCGTTGTAGAACCACGGCCAGTTGGTCTCCATCCCGCCGGGGCCGTGCACGCCGGCGTAGCCGCCGCCGCCGGTGACGTAACGCTCGAAGGCCGCCTTCTGCCCGTCGTCGAGTACGACGCCGATCGCGTTGAGCCAGACGACCGCGTCGAACCGGGCCAGGTTGGCGTCCGTGAACGCCGACGACTCCTGGGTCTCCTCGACCGTGAAGCCGTGCTCCTCCCCCATCTCCCGCAGGGCCGCGATGCCGTACTCGATGGAGGCGTGCCGGAGGAACGGGCCGGTCTGGTGGAACACCAGGATGGTGTTGGTGCGTCCGCCCGCTCCCGCGCCGGGGGGCGGCTCCGCGGCGGCCGGCGCGGGCTGCTGTCCGACACCCGCCAGGGCCAGGACCAGCGCCAGCGCGCCGCTCGCCAGCCGCCGCCGTCGGGTGGTGGACGAATGTCGGGTACCGCGGCCACCTTCCACGCGCGTCTCCTCTCGATCGACCTGATGTGTCCCTCAGTTCTTAGCGACGACGCGGCGGCCTGTCTTATCCCAACGTGCGCGATCGACTTCCCGCGCTGCCGGTCGGCTGAGCAAACACGAGCGATCGGGGCGAAACGGCGGCCCGGTGGGCACGCCCCGACAGGCGCGCCGGCTAGTCGAGCGGCACCGCCGTCGACGTGCGGGCGGAGCGGAGCACCGCGTCCAGCGTACGGAGGCCGGGGCGCTGGTCGCGCAGGAAGGAACCGACGGCCAGCGCCTCGTGCCGGCCGTCGAGCACGGCCTCGGTGAGGGCGCGGGCCAGGTGCACGAACGAGGTCTTGAAGACCGACACCCGGTTGTGCACCTCGTCGGGGTCGACCCCGGCGGGCCGGTCGACGACCCGGCTCCCGGTCGTGGTGGAGACCCGCAGCTTGCCGGTGAGGCTGAAGTGCGCCTCGCCGGCCGTGCCGAGCACGTCCACGTCGAGCAGGTTCTCGGTGGCCGCGGCGGCGCTCGCGGAGAGCACCGCCGTGGTGTCGCCGAGCCGCAGCACCGCCGTGAACGCCGAGTCGGCCGTCACCCGGTGCTCGCGGCCGGCCGCGTCGTAGCGCACCGGCACCACCGGTTCCAGGGTGCCGAAGACGGTGTCCACCCGCGCCCCGGCCAGCAGGAACTCCACCAGGTCGACCAGGTGGGACCCCATGGCGAGGCGCACCCCGCCGCCCCGCAGCTCGTCGAACCGCCACGAGTAGGGCACCTCGGGGGCGAGCAGGCCCACCCCCTGCTGGTGGATCCGCAGGTGGTAGGGGCGGCCGATCTCACCGGAGGCGACGACGTCCCGCAGTACGCGCAGGTACGGGTTGAAGCGGAGCTGGTGGTCGACGAGCACGATCTGCTCGGGCGCGGTCGGGACCTCCAGGAACTTCGTCAGCTCCTCGGCGCAGTTCGCGGCCGGTTTCTCCACGATCACGTGCCGGCCGGACGCGGCGGCGGCGACGTAGTGCTCGTAGTGGTACTCGTTGGGCGAGGCCACGCAGATCACGTCCAGGGTCGGGTCGGCGCACAGCTCCTGGTAGCTGCCGTACGCCGTCGGCACGCCCGTCGCGGCGGCGACCTCCCGGGACCGCCGCGGGCTGCTCCCGCAGAGCGCCACCACGTCGCCGCGCCCCGTCGCCGCGAAGCCGGGCAGATAGGTCCGGACGCCGACGCCGGTGCCGATCAGACCCACCCGCAACCGCCGTCGCGTCCCACCACGCAGCGTCACTTCCGCCTCCCCCAACTCGACAGGTCGCCCTTGGCTCGACGGGCCGCCCTGGCCCGACCCCGGTCAGTACGGGCCGACGAAGTCGCGGGCCAGCTCGTCCACCGCGACCGCGATCTCCCGCTCCAGCCCCAGCACCTCCAGGCACGCCTTCGCCACCGCGTCGGCGTCGGGGTTGAACGCTTCCTCCAGCGGCCACGACACGGGAGCCGGGCTGTCCGGCAGGGTGACCCGCCGGACCGGAGCGCGCAGCGAGTCGAACGCGTGCTCGGCCACCACCGCCGCCACCTCGGCGCTGAATCCGTACCGGGCCCAACTGGTGTCCGCCACCACGAGGCGCCCGGTCTTCGCGACCGACGTGCAGATGATCTCCTCGTCCAGCGGCCGGATGCTGCGCACGTCCACCACCTCGGCGCTGACGCCGCGCGCGGCCAGCGCCTCGGCGGCGCGCGCGGACTCGCGGACCATCAGCGAGGTCGCCACGATCGTGACGTCGTTGCCGGCCCGCACGATCCGGCCCTTGCCGAAGGGCACCGGCACCGGCTCCTCGGGAACCTCGTCCTCGACCTCGTAGAGGCCGCGGTTCTCCAACAGCACCACCGGATCGTCCCCCTGCAGGGCGCTGATCAGCAACCCCTTGGCGTCGGCCGGCGACGCGGGCGCGGCCACCCGCAGACCGGCGAAGTGGCCGAACACCGAGTGCAGGCTCTGCGAGTGGGTGGCGCCCTGACCCCAGCCGTGGCCGACGATGCCGCGCAGCACCACCGGGGCGCCGCCCTGGTTGCCGTACATGTAGCGCCACTTCGCCGCCAGGTTGAAGATCCCGTCCATCGCCAGGAACATGAAGTCGTCGCGGGTGTAGATCACCAGCGGGCGCATGCCCCGGGAGGCGGCGCCGACCGCGATCCCCGCGAACGCCGCCTCGCAGTTCGGCACGTCCATCACCCGGGCCGGCCCGAAGCGACGGGTGGTGGCGACGGTCGAACCGTAGATCCCCTTGCGGTCACCGATGCTCTGCCCGGCCACGAAGATCCGGGAATCGGCTTCCATGCACTGCATCGTCGCCTCGTCGATCGCGCGACTGTAGGTCAGCTTGCGCATCTGGCAGGTTCCCTTCAACGTCCGTACGCGCCGTCAAGCAGGGTCTCGACCCGGGGGAAGGGGCTCAGCTTGGCCTTGGTGATCGCCTGCTGCACCTCGTCGTCGGACTCCTTCTCCCAGTGGGCCACCTGCTGGTCGATGTCCGGGTGCCGCTGCCTGAGCAGCTCGGTGGCGCGGCGGATCGGGCAGCGGGCCAGCCACGACTCCACCTCCGCCCGGGTCCGGTGGTCCACGTCGTAGTCCCAGTTCGGGCCGACGTGCTCCCGCCAGCGGTAGGTCTCCAGCTCCAGGAAGTAGGGGCCGTTGCCGGCACGGCACCAGGCCACCGCCTGCTCGGCGGCCTGGTGCACGGCCACCACGTCGTTGCCGTCGACCCGGCGGGCCGGCATCCCGTAGCCCCGGGCCCAGCCGGTGATGGTCGTGCCGGCCGGCTGCCGCAGGTCCAGCGGGGACGACAGCGAGTAGCCGTTGTTCTCGCAGACGAAGACGACCGGGACCTGGCGCACCATGGCGAAGTTCAGCGACTCGTGGAAGACGCCCTCCTCGGCCGCGCCGTCACCGAAGAAGGTCGCGACCACCTCGCCGGTGCCGCGCAGCGCGGCGGCCCACGCGGCGCCGGTCGCCACCGACAGCATCTCGCCGAGGATCGCCGAGGAGGCGCCGAAGCCGGCGGCGGGGTCGATGAGGTGTACGGAGCCACCGCGGCCGTGGGTGCAGCCGTCCTCCTTGCCGTACAGCTCGGCCACCATGGCGAACAGGTCCCCGCCCTTGGCGAGGTACTGCGCGTGGCAGCGGTGGCTGCTGTAGGCGAGGTCCTCGCGGCGCAGCGCGGCGCACACACCGACCGCGGCCGCCTCCTGGCCGATCGAGAAGTGCACCGGCGTACGCATCTCCTGCTCGTCGCGGTACACGTCGGCGAGCGTCTCCTCGACGCGGCGGATACGTATCATGTCGCGCAACAGTTGCTTCGTGTCCACTATCACTGGCTGACCTCGATTCTGCCGGGCAGACGGATCCGCTCGCATGACGCCATTGCTTCCTCGCAACGAATCCTATGAATGCGACTGTTCAGAATTAACCCTTACCGACCCCTGGTTATGAGACAGGGGTCGGTCAATGCCGTCGCGCTTGACATGATGGTTCCGACAACACTTCGGAAGCTCGGCGTCCGACGCCGCATCCGTACCCGCCGCCGGAGCGACAGCCTTTTTCGGTGTCCCTCCCGCTGCCGGCGGAACTGCCCGGGAGGATCCCAATGAAGGTGCGTGAACTCGCGGTGGCGGGTGCCTTCGAGTTCGAACCGAGTGTCCTGCCGGACAACCGGGGCGTCTTCTCGGAGCTGCTGCGCGCGCAGTGGTGGCGGGACGCGCTGGGGCGCGACCTGCCGGTGAGCCAGGTGAACTGCACGGTCAACCACCGCAACGTGGTGCGCGGCGTCCACTTCACCCGGCTGGTCGGCCAGGCCAAGTTCGTCTGCTGCGTCTTCGGCGCCATGAACGACGTCATCGTGGACACCCGGGTCGGCTCGCCGACGTTCGGCCGCTTCGACTCCGTACGGCTGGACTCGGAGAGCTTCCGCGTCGTGTACCTGCCCGAGGGGGTGGGGCACGGAATCGCGTCGCTGGTGGAGCAGACCACCGCGTTCTACCTGTGCTCGGCGAACTTCGACCCGACCAACGAGTACGGGATCCACCCGATGGACCCGGAGCTCAAGATCGACTGGCGGTCGATGCTGGGCGGCGCCGAGCCGATCCTGTCCGTCCGCGACAGCACGGCGCCGACGCTGCGGGAGGTCAGGGAGCAGGGCCTGCTGCCGCGGTACGAGGACTGCCTGGAGGTCTACCGGACGGTCGGCGTGCCGGAGCCGCGGTGAACCGGCACCGGAGCCGGCGGGACGGCCGCCCCGTCGCGCCCGGCGGGGGCGAGGTCGTAGCCGAGGCTGGCCGGCAGCTGGGTCCGCCGGCTGATCCCGAGCTTGCGGTACGCCTGGGTCAGATGCTGCTCGACGGTGCTCACGGTGATGTGCAGCCGGCCGGCGATCTCCCGGTTGGTGTGGCCCAGCACGGCCAGCGCGCCGACCCGGCGTTCCGCCTCGCTCAGCTCGTCGGCACCGGCCACGGCACCGCCGGCCGGGCCCGCCGGCCCGGGCCGCTTCGCCGCACCGGGCTCGGCCGTCCAGCGTGCCGCGCGGGCTGCCCGGCGGGCGGCGGAGCGCGCCTCGTCCTGGTCGCCGTGCGCCCGGTACGCCTGGCTCAGCTCGGTCAGCGAGCGGGCCAGCTCGGCGCGGTGGCCGGCGCCCTGGAACACCCGCGTCGCCTCCCGCAGCAGCGCGATCCGGTCGGGCGGCGCGCTGGCGGCGGCGGCGACCCGCAGCGCCTCGGCATAGCTGCGGCCGCTGCGATCGGGGCACCGGTCGAGCTGCTCGGCCGCGAGCCGCCGGGCCCGCTCGGGGTGGCCCAACCGGAGGTTCGCCTCGGCCGCACCGAGCCGCCAGGCGGCGAGCGCCGGCACGTCCACGCCCCACTGCGCCATCAGCCGGCCACAGGCGAGGAAGTCGGCCAGGGCCGCCCGGGGCTGGCCGACGGCGAGCCAGTAGCGGCCTCGCGCGTACCGGTGACGCACCCCGGCGCGGGTCCGTTCGGCCCCGGCGGGCAGGGGCCGTTCCAACTGCTCGCCGGCACTGTCGTGGCGGCCCGTCCCGGTCAGGGCCAGCAGCAGCGCGGCCCTCGGCATGGCGATCGCGCAACCCCAGCCGTCCTCGTCCAGGCAGGCCAGGGCGGTACGGGCGTAGAACTCGGCGGCGGGCAGGTCGTCGGCGGCGACGGCGATCTCGGCACGGATGGCCATGAGCAGCGCCGCACCGGTCGAGAAGACCTGCTCGGTCGCCTGTTCGAGGAACCGGTCGCACCAGCGGGCGGCCCGGTCGGTGTGCTCGGCGTACAGCAGGGCCGACAGCGCGTCGGCGATCGGATCGAGCGTGGTCGCGTCGAGCCGGACGCCGTGCAGGACGCGTTCGGCGGCGTCCACGGCGGCCTCACCGGCGTCGCCGCGCAGCACCGCGGCGAGCACCTGGGCGGCCCGTGGCTGCGGGCCGGTGCCGGCCGGCCCCGGCGCGGACGCGGCCGGGACCGCCGGCCACCGCGGCAGCCCGTCGACGGCGGCCGGTGCGGTGACCGACAGCCAGTCGCGCAACGCCGCCAGGTCGGCGGCCGTCGCCGAGCCGGCGACGACGCCGTCCGACATCCGCCGGGTCACCCGGCCCGCCTCCTCGAGCTGTCCGCGCCACACCAGCCGGCGGGTCAGCTCGATCCCGGCACCGGGCTCCAGCTCGCCGGCGTGCAGCGCCCGCACCAGCTCGGGCAGGTAGCGGCCCGCCACGGCCGGGTCGACCGCCCACTCCGCGCACGTCAGCAGGGCGGTCAGCGCGGTGTGCCGCGGTCCGGCCGGGGTGCCCTCCCGGGCCAGCCGGAGCTGCTCCACGGCGTCGTCGAGCCGCCCGTCGTGCAGGGCCCGCTCGGCGGCCCGGCGCAGCACCCGGCGCTGCCACGGGCGGCCGGCGCGGCGGGAGGCGACGAGGTGCCGGGCGACGGCGGCCGGTGCCGCGCCGTCGCGGTGCAGCAGCTCGGCGGCACGGGCGTGCCACCGCGCGCGGGTCTCGTCGTCCATGTCGTCCAGCACGGCCTCCCGGGCGGCCGGGTGCCGGAAGCCGCCGCGGTCGAGCAGGCCGATGGCGGTCAGTTGGCGGATGGCGTGTTCGGTGGTGCCGACCCCGGCGTCGGTGAGCCGGGCCAGCAGCGCCGGCGTGGCCGCCGCGTGCAGCACGGCGAGCGCCCTGGCCACCGCCAGCAGGCCGGGTCCGGCCTGGTAGAGGCAGGTGACGACGGCCTGGCCGAACGCCGGGCCGACCACCGGGACGGATCCGGCGGTCGGGGCCGCGACGCCGGCGGCCCGGAGGTCCGCGCCGACCGCGGCGACCAGCGCGGGGCTCCCGCCGGTGATCCGGTGGTACGCCGCGGCGACGGGGCCGGGCACCCCGGCCAGCAGCTCCCGCACGGCCGGCACGGACAGCGGCGCCAGGTGGAGCGGGACGCAGTGGGGCTGGCGGAGCAGTTCGGCGCCGAACCACCGGTTCTCCGGCGCGGTTGACCGTTCGGCGAACACGAGCACGATCCGGGCCAAGCTCAGCCGACGGGCCAGGAAGAGCAGGCACTGCGTTGACGGGTAATCCGCGTGGTCCGCGTCGTCGACCACGACCACCACGGGCCGGTCCGCCGCGAGGCGCAGCAGCAGCTCGCTGAGCCAGCGTAGGGTGGCCGCGTCGAGCCGGCCCCGCCCGCCCGGGCCGGATCGCGGCCCGAGCCGTTCCTCCAGCGCGGTCACCCGGGCCCGGGCGGCCCGGGACAACGGGGCGGACGCCAGGAGCTGGCGGAGCACGCCGAGTGGGATGGCGCGTTCGGCTCGCGCGCCCGTGGCGGCGAGCACCAGCGCGCCGGTGGCCGCCGCCTGCCTGCCGAAGGCGTGCAGCAGCGCGCTCTTCCCGCTGCCCGGGGGCCCGCTCACCAGCACGGCGCCGCCGTCGCGCCGCTCGCCGTCGGCGAGCAGGCTCCGTAGGTACGCCAGCTCGTGGTCCCGCTCGACCAGGTTCACCGCTGTCGCCTCCCTCCGGACGCCGACGCGTCCGTGGTCGGCCCGGCGGCGCGACCCCGGGACCGGCGGCGCCGGCCCGCTGCCGGCGGCGGCCACGCCGGGCGGGCCGGGGGCGCGCGGGACGGTCGACGTGTGGTTCCGGGCGGCCGCCCGGCTCGTGCTGGACCGGGCTCGTCAGACGATGTGGACGTCGGGGACGTACAGGATCCACCGTCCACCGCTCTCCCGGAACTGCCGTTCCTTCGCCATGATCTCCTCGGCGTGGTTCCACGCGAACAGCAGGGCGTAGGCGGGGTAGGGAGCGCCGAACTCCTCGGGCGGCAGCACCGGGATGTGCACGCCGGGGGTGAGCCGGCCCTGTTTCTCCCGGGTCGAGTCGTAGACGGCCGACACCAGGTCCGGGCCGATGCCGCAGTAGTTCGCCACGGTCGCGCTCTTCTGGGTGGCGCCGTAGCCGACGATGCGGTGTCCCTCGGCCCGCAGCCGCCGCAGCAGCGCCAGCAGGTCCTCGCGGGTGCGCCTGATGTTCGCCGCGAAGCGCTCGTAGGTCTCCGGCAGCCCGAGCCCCAGCTCCCGTTCCCGGGCGAGCAGTTCGGCCACCTCGGGGGCCGGTCGGCGGGCGCCCGCCCGGGCGACGGTGTAGCGCACGGCGCCGCCGTGCACGGGCAGCCGTTCCGCGCCGACGAGGGCGAACCCGAACTGCGCGGCCATCGCCTGCACCGAATGGATGGAGAAGAGGTAGAAGTGCTCGTCGTAGATCTGGTCGAAGTAGGTGTGCTCGATGATGTCGCCGAGGTAGCGGTCCTCGAAGACGAACACACCGTTCGGGGCGAGCAGCGCGTCGACCCCGCGGAAGATGGAGTCGATGTAGGCGATGTGGCTGATGGTGTTCGCGGAGAAGATGACGTCCGCCGGCCCGTGCTCGGCCCGGATGGCCCGGGCGGTCGACTCCTCGAAGAACTCGACCCGCACCCGGATGCCCTTCGCCCGGGCCACCTCGGCGGCCTCGCCGGACGGGTCCACGCCCAGGTGGCGCACCCCGGCCTCGGCGATGTCCTGCAACAGGATGCCGTCGTTGCTGCCGATCTCGACGGCGAACGGGTCGGGCCCGGTGAGTTCGGTGTCCAGCAGCTGCCGGGCGGTCTGCTGGAAGTGCTTGCGCATCACCGTCGACCCGGACGACCGGTAGGGGTAGTCGAACCGGAACATCTCGTCGCGGGGCACCTCTTCGAGCTGCTGCACCATCGTGCAGGACGTGCAGAAGCCGACGGCCAGCCGGAAGAAGAGTTCCGCGCCGGTGTGGGCGGGATCCACGAACGCGCTGGAGACGGGCTGCCGCCCGAAGTCCAGACATTCTCTGACGGCGCCGCCGCAGACGCGACAGCGGAGGATCGTCGACGGAACCTGATCGCCAAGCACGTGGGCCAACCCCTCGGTAAATATGTGGCGCGCCGGGTGGACGTCGGATCCCCGACCCCGGCCGACGCGCGCCGGGAATCACGGGATTCGCGCTTCCTGCGACAGCCTGCATCGAAAGATCTTCCGCTGTCATCTCCGTATGTGCGGGCTCCCAGCGCAATACAGGAGATGCCGTCGCCAGGACCGGCGGACGACGATTGCACGGTCTGGTGCGACCGGGTGTGGAATGCGCGGCCGACCTGTCGGGCAGCGGCTTCGTCCACCTCCGCTCCGCGAGGCGGCCGCCGGCCACGGCAGGCAGCCGGGCGGCGGACCCGGGAACCTCCCCACCTGTCGGAGGACGAGAATGATCAACATATCCCAGCCCAGTCTCGGTGCTGAGGAACTCGAAGCCGTACGTGAGGTGTTCAGCAGCAACTGGGTGGGGTACGGGCCGCGTACCAGGGCGTTCGAGCGGGAGTTCGCCGAGCACCTGGGGGTGGCGCCGGAACGGCTCATCTTCATCAACTCCGCCACCTCGGGGCTGTTCCTCTCCACCGAGCTGCTGGACCTGGGTCCCGGCGACGACGTGGTCCTGCCCTCGGTCAGTTTCGTCGCCGACGCCAACGCGGTCGCCGCCACCGGCGCCCGGCCGGTCTTCTGCGACGTGGACCCGCACACCCTGAACCCGACGGTCGCCGACATCGCCCGCGCCGTCACCCCCCGGACCAGGGCCGTGATCGTGCTGCACTACGGCGGTCACCCGGGCGACATCGTCGCCATCGCCGCCTTCTGCCGGGACCGGGGCATCACCCTGATCGAGGACGCCTCGGTCTCCGTCGCCTCGGCCGTCGACGGCCGCCACTGCGGCACGTTCGGTGACATCGCGATGTGGAGCTTCGACTCCCGCAAGGTGATCACCACCGGTGACGGCGGGATGCTCTACGTCCGGGATCCCGAGCTCGGTCGCCGGGCGCAGCGGCTCGCCTACCACGGGGTGGACGACCGCAGCACGTTCACCACCGCGTCCGCGGTCCCCCGACGCTGGTGGGAACTGGCCATCCACGACGTCGGGCGCCGGGTGATCGGCAACGACCTGACCGCGGCGATCGGCAGCGTCCAGCTGCGACGGATGCCGACGTTCATCGAGCGCCGCCGGGAGATCACCGAGACCTACAACCGGCTGTTGCGCGACGTGGCCGGGATCCGGCGGCCCCCGCCGCCGCCCGCCGGCCACACCAGCTCGTACTACTTCTACTGGGTGCAGCTCGACCCGGCGATCCGGGACGACGTGGCCGAGGACCTGCTCGACCGCGGCATCTACACCACCTTCCGTTACGAGCCGCTGCACACCGTCCCGATCTTCCGGGCGGACGCCGACCTTCCCGGTACCGCCGAGGCCGCCGCCAACACCCTGCTGCTCCCCATCCACCAGGGGCTCGACGACGCCGACGTCCGGACCGTGGCCGACGAACTGTGCAAGGCGGTCGAGCACCGTCGGGCGTCGGCGCAGAGCTGACCGGAACGGGCGGCGCCGAACCGGTCGCCGCCCGCCCCGGGCCCGTGACGCGCACGCCACCGAGGCGCATCGAGCGCCGACGCGGGCCGTATCCGACACCCGCCGCGCGCACCAGACGAGCAGCGGCACCTGTCATCCGGCTGTGAGGAGAGCACTGTCATGAAGGCCCTGGTGTTGTCGGGCGGTACGGGTAGCCGTCTCCGCCCGTTCAGCCACTCGTTGCCCAAGCAGCTCATCCCGATCGCCAACCAGCCCGTCCTGGAACACGTGCTGGAGAGCATCCGCGACATCGGGGTGACCGACATCGGCATCGTGGTCGGTGACCGGGCCCCGACGATCCGCAAGGTGATCGGGGACGGATCCCGGCTCGGCGTACGGGTCACCTACATCCCGCAGGACGAGCCGCTCGGGCTCGGGCACTGCGTCGTGGTGTCCCGGTCCTTCCTCGGCGACGACGACTTCGTCATGTACCTGGGCGACAACTTCCTGCCGGACGGCATCGTCCCGGTGGCGCAGGAGTTCGCCGCCCGGCGTCCCGCCGCGCAGGTCGTGCTGCACAAGGTGACCGACCCGCGCCAGTTCGGCCTCGCCGAGCTGGACGAGAACGGCAACGTGCGCCGGCTCGTGGAGAAGCCGGAGCACCCGCGCAGCGATCTCGCCCTGGTGGGCGTCTACTTCTTCACCTCGGCGATCCACGAGGCGATCGCCAGGATCGAGCCCAGCGCCCGCGGCGAACTGGAGATCACCGACGCGATCCAGTGGCTGCTCGCCAACGGCGCCGAGGTCAGGGCCACCGAGTACGACGGCTTCTGGAAGGACGCCGGGCGGCCCGAGGACGTGCTGGAGTGCAACCGCTACCAGCTCGCCGGCCTCACCACCGCGATCCACGGCGACGTCGACGAGGCCAGCGAGCTGGTCGGTCCGGTCGTGCTGGGGCCCGGCGCCCGGGTGCTGCGGTCCGTCATCGAGGGCCCCGCGATCATCGGTGCGAACACCCTGGTCGCGGACAGCCACATCGGGCCGAACACCGCCATCGGCGACGACTGCCAGGTGCGTGCCACCCACCTCGCCGACTCGATCGTGTTGGCGGGCGCCTCGATCTCGGACGTGCCGGGGCTGCACGGCTCGCTCATCGGCCGCTCCGCGACCATCCGCCCGAGCGGTGCCGAACACCGCCTGGTGGTCGGCGACGACGCCTGGATCGAGCTGGCCGCATGACCGGCGTTCCCGGGCAGCGCGGGACGACGGGGACGATGTTCGGCCCCGACATCGCCGAGGTCTACGACTTCACCTACCGGCGCCGGGGCCAGGACTTCGACAAGGAGGCCGCGCTGGTGTCGGAGATCGCCCGGGAGCGGCACCCGGAGGCGGGCTCGCTGCTCGATGTCGGGTGCGGCACCGGTGAGCATCTCAAGGCCCTGAGCGGGATGTTCGGTCACGTGGCGGGCATCGACCTGTCGGAGCCCATGGTCGCGGTCGCCCGGCGCAAGCTCCCGGGGGTCGAGGTCCACCTCGCCGACATGTGCCGGTTCGACCTCGGTCGCCGCTACGACGTGGTGCTCTCCCTCTCCGCGGCGGTCGCCTACCTGCCGTCGCTGACGGCGGTACGGGCCGCGCTCGGCCGGATGGTGGCCCACCTCGCGCCCGGCGGCGTGCTGGTGGTCGAGCCGTGGTACTTCCCCGAGAACTACCTGGACGGACACGTCGCCGGTGACCTCATCCGGAGCCCGGAACGCACCGTCTCCCGGGTGTCGCACAGCCGCGAACGCGACGGCGCCACCGTCATCGAGAGCCACTGGGTGGTCGCCGACGCGCGGGGCATCCGGTCGTTCGTCGAGACCCACGTGTTCGGGCTGTGGGAGCGGGAGCAGTACGAGCGCGCCTTCGCGGACGCCGGCTGCACCGTGGAGTACGTCGGTGACGTGCAGGCGGGACGGGGCCTGTTCGTGGCCCAGCGGTCGCGGGAGCGCGCATGACGCGGCTGCGGTCGGCGGCCGCCGGCCCGAACGACTCCCCCGGCGGCCGCGTGGACCGGCGATCGAAGCGGCGGGGCGACGGCACGCCGCTGCGGCGCCGGGAGGACCCCGCCCTGCCCGGCCGGTTCGCCCGTTCCGCCCAGGCCCGGTCGGCCGGCGCGGGGATGGCCACCGCCGAGTTCCCGGGCTGGCTGGAGTCGCGGCGGCGGGCCCACCACTTCCGGGTGGAGCGGATCCCGTTCGCCCGGCTCGACGGCTGGTCCTTCGACCCCGACACCGGCAACCTGACACACCGCAGCGGCCGGTTCTTCTCCGTCGAGGGGCTGCACGTCACGGTCAGCGAAGGACCGTTCCGGCAGTGGCAGCAGCCGATCATCGTCCAGCCGGAGGTCGGCATCCTGGGCATCCTGGCCCGCGAGTTCGACGGGGTGCTGCACTTCCTGATGCAGGCGAAGATGGAGCCGGGGAACCCGAACCTGCTCCAGCTCTCGCCGACCGTGCAGGCCACGCGCAGCAACTACACCCGGGTGCACCGCGGCGCGGACGTGAAGTACCTGGACCACTTCGTCCAGCCGGGCCGGGCCCGGGTGCTCGCCGACGTCCTCCAGTCCGAGCACGGCTCCTGGTTCTTCCACAAGTCCAACCGGAACATGATCGTGGAGACCGACGAGGACGTGCCGGTCGACGACGACTTCTGCTGGTTGACGCTCGGCCAGCTCGGCGAACTGCTGCGCGAGGACAACGTCGTCAACATGGACTCCCGCACCGTCCTGGCCTGCGCGCCGGTGGCCCACCCGGAGCCCGGCGCCGTGCACTCGGACACCGAGCTGCTCTCCTGGTTCACCGCCGAACGGGCCCGGCACGACGTGTCCGCGCGGCTGATCCCCCTCGACCGGGTCCAGGACTGGACGCGCGGTGCGGCGTCCATCGACCACGTGCGCGACTGGTACTTCCGGGTGATGGCGGTCGCCGTCGAGGCCGGCAACCGCGAGGTGTCCGGGTGGAGCCAGCCGCTGTTCCAACCGCTCGGTCCCGGCATCGCCGCCTTCCTCGTCCAACGCATCGCCGGCGTGCCCCACCTCCTGGCGCAGGCCCGGGTCGAGGGTGGCTTCCTCGACACCGTCGAGCTGGGACCGACGGTGCAGCTCACCCCCGAGTACCACGCCCATCTCACCGGCCCGGACAGGCCCGCCTTCCTCGACCTGGTCCGCGATCCCGACCCGCGGTCGATCCGTTACGACGCGGTCCACTCCGAGGAGGGCGGGCGCTTCTTCCACGCGGAGAACCGCTACCTGATCGTGGAGGCGGAACCGGCGCCGGCGCCCGGGCCGACACCGCCGGGGTTCTGCTGGGTCACGCCCGGCCAGCTGACCTCGCTGGCCCGGCACGGCCACTACGTCAACGTCCAGGCCCGCACGCTGCTGTCGGCCCTCAACACCGGAGCGGTCGCGCTGTGAGCCGCCCTTGCGGGCGACGGGCGCCGGTCGTGGGTCCGCGGCCAGTACGCCATCCGCATGGATGCGACATCCCGTTGTTCCGCCTGGAAGGGGCCCCACCATGACCACTGACACCGCCGCCGGATCCGGCCCACGCGCCGGCCGGCGGGAATGGGCCGGCCTCGCCGTGCTCGCCCTGCCGACCCTGCTGCTCTCACTCGACCTGGGTGTGTTGTTCCTGGCGTTGCCACAGTTGAGCGCCGACCTCGGCGCCGCCGGCACGGACCAGCTCTGGATCACCGACATCTCCGGGTTCATGACCGCCGGCTTCCTGATCATCATGGGCAACCTGGGCGACCGGCTCGGACGGCGCCGGCTGCTGCTGTTCGGCGCGGCCGCGTTCGGCGGCGCGTCCGTGCTCGCCGCCTACGCGTCCTCCCCCGGGATGCTGATCGCCGCCCGGATCGGGATGGGGATCGCGGCGGCCACCCTGATGCCCTCCGTCCTGGCGTTGATCAGCACGATGTTCCGGGACGCGCGGCAGCGCGGGTTCGCCGTCGCCGTCTGGATGAGCTGCTTCATGGCCGGCACCGCCCTCGGGCCGCTGATCGGCGGGGCGATGCTGGAGTTCTTCTGGTGGGGCTCGGTGTTCCTGATGGGCGTGCCGGTCATGCTCCTGCTGCTGGTGGTCGGTCCGATCCTGCTGCCCGAGTACCGCTCCACGGACTCGACCGCGCGGATCGACCTGGTCAGCGTCGTCCTGTCGCTGGCCACCATCCTCCCGGTCGTCTACGGCATCACCGAGCTGCCCCGGCACGGGGTACGACCGGTGCCCGTGCTCGCCCTGGGCGTCGGCGTGGCCTTCGGGGTGGTCTTCGTCCTGCGCCAGCGCACCTCGCGCCATCCGCTGATCGAGCTGGGCCTGTTCCGCAACCGGGCGTTCAGCGGCGCGCTGGCGGTGCTGCTGCTCGGTCCCGCGGTGATGGGCGGGGTGGGACTCTTCGTCAACCAGTACCTCCAGATGGTCGGCGGGCTGTCCCCGCTGCGCGCCGGGCTGGCACTGGTGCCGTCCACGACGCTGACCATCGTCGGCGCCATGCTCGCCCCGGCGCTGGCGCAGCGGATCCGGCCCGCGTACGTGGTCGGGGCCGCCGGTGTCAGCATGGCGGTCGGCGGCCTGCTGCTCACCCAGGTGCCCGGCACCGGCGAGCTGGGGGTCCTGGTGGCCGGGTTCATCTTCGTCGGCTTCGGCTTCGGGCCGATCGCGGCGCTCGGCACCGGTCTGGTCGTCGGCTCCGTCCCGCCCGAGAAGGCCGGCTCGGCGGCGTCGCTGTCGGAGACGAGCAGCCAGCTCGGCATGGCGTTGGGGGTGGCGGTCCTCGGCAGCGTCGGCACCGCCGTGTACCGGGAGCGGATCGCGGACGAGGTGCCGGCCGGCCTGCCGGCCGAGGCCGCCGCCGCGGTGCACGACTCGCTGCCCGGCGCCCTGACCGTCGCCGCGCAGCTGCCCGAGCAGCTCGCCGGGGCGGTGGTCGGCGTCGCACGGATGGCCTTCACGAGCGGGCTGAACGCCGCCGGCGCGGCGAGCGTGGCCATGGGGCTGCTCCTGGCGGCGGTGGCGGTGCTCGTGCTCCGCCGGGTGCGCCCGGTCGGGGAGCCCACCGCGCCCGCCACGGAGGAGGGCCGCACCGCCGGGGTCGCAGCCGACCCCGCCGGCCGGCGGTAGGTCGGACGGGCCGGGGGGGGGGGGGGGGGGGGGGGGGGGGGGG
>NZ_JBPQTK010000122.1:0-18575 GCF_051386315.1 Micromonospora sp. URMC 107 | reverse complement strand
GCCCTGCCCGCCGCGCTCGCGGCGCCCGCCGTCCGGGCCGCCCCGCCCGGCGCCCGCCTCCGCGTCGTCCTCCAAACGGAGGGTGAGCGAGATCCGCTTGCGGGGCACGTCGACGTCCAGCACCTTGACCCGCACCACGTCGCCGGACTTGACCACCTCGCGCGGGTCCTTGACGAACGTCCGGGACATGGCCGAGACGTGCACGAGCCCGTCCTGGTGCACGCCGACGTCCACGAACGCGCCGAACGCGGCCACGTTGGTCACCACGCCCTCCAGCACCATGCCGGGCACCAGGTCGCCGATCTTCTCCACCCCCTCGACGAAGGTGGCGGTGCGGAACTCCGGCCGCGGGTCGCGGCCCGGCTTCTCCAGCTCGGCGAGGATGTCGGTGATGGTGGGCAGGCCGAAGGTGTCGTCGACGAAGTCGGTGGCCCGCAGCCCCCGCAGGATCGTGCTCTTGCCGATCAGCGACCGCAGGTCCTGCCCCGTGGTGGACAGGATCCGGCGGACCACCGGGTACGCCTCGGGGTGCACGCTGGAGGAGTCCAGCGGGTCGTCGCCGCCGGGGATGCGCAGGAAGCCGGCGCACTGCTCGAAGGCCTTCGGCCCGAGCCGGGCGACCTTCTTCAGCTCCGCCCGGGTGCGGAACGGGCCGTTCGCGTCGCGGTGCAGCACGATGTTCTCCGCCAGCCCGGCGCCGATGCCCGAGACCCGGGTCAGCAGCGGCGCGGAGGCGGTGTTGACGTCGACGCCGACCGCGTTGACGCAGTCCTCGACCACCGCGTCCAGCGAGCGGGAGAGCTTCACCTCCGACAGGTCGTGCTGGTACTGGCCGACCCCGATCGAGCGCGGGTCGATCTTGACCAGCTCGGCGAGCGGGTCCTGGAGGCGGCGGGCGATGGAGACCGCGCCGCGCAGCGAGACGTCCAGCCCGGGCAGCTCCTGGGAGGCGTACGCGGAGGCGGAGTAGACCGACGCGCCAGCCTCGGAGACCACCACCTTGGTGAGGTTGAGCTGCGGGTACCGCTTGATCAGCTCGCCGGCGAGCTTGTCGGTCTCCCGGCTGGCGGTGCCGTTGCCGATGGCGACCAGCTCAACGCCGTGCGCCCCGGCCAGCCGGGCCAGGGTCTCGATCGAGGCGTCCCACTGCCGGCGTGGCTCGTGCGGGTAGATCGTGTCGGTGGCGACCACCTTGCCGGTGGCGTCCACGACGGCGACCTTCACCCCCGTACGCAGGCCCGGGTCCAGGCCCATCGTGGGCCGGGTGCCGGCCGGCGCGGCGAGCAGCAGGTCCCGCAGGTTGGTGGCGAAGACCCGCACCGCCTCCTCCTCGGCCGCCTGCCACAGGCGCATCCGCAGGTCCGCCCCGAGGTGGATGAGGATCCGGGTGCGCCACGCCCAGCGCACCGTGTCGGCCAGCCACCGGTCCGCCGGCCGGCCCTTGTCGGTGATGCCGAACCGCCCGGCGATCGCCGCCTCGTAGCGGCTCGGCCCGGTCGGCACCGCGTCGGCCTCGCCGGCCTCCTCGGGCTCCATGGTCAGGTCGAGCACGCCCTCCTTCTCGCCCCGGAACATGGCCAGGATCCGGTGCGAGGGCAGCCTCGGGTACGGCTCGGCGAAGTCGAAGTAGTCGGCGAACTTGGCGCCGGCCGACTCCTGCCCGTCGCGTACCCGGGAGACCAGCCGGCCCCGCGACCACATCTGCTCGCGCAGCGTGCCGATCAGGTCGGCGTCCTCGGCGAAGCGCTCGATGAGGATGGCCCGGGCGCCCTCCAGGGCGGCGGCGGGATCGGCCACGCCCTTCTCCGCGTCCACGTAGCCGGCGGCGGCCTCCCGGGGCTCCTGCGACGGGTCGGCCAGCAGCGACTCGGCCAGCGGCTCCAGCCCGGCCTCGCGGGCGATCTGCGCCCGGGTCCGGCGCTTGGGCTTGTAGGGCAGGTAGATGTCCTCCAGGCGGGACTTCGAGTCGGCCGCCATGATCTGCGCTTCCAGGGCCTCGTCGAGCTTGCCCTGACCGCGGATCGACTCCAGCACCGCCGCGCGCCGCTCGTCCAGCTCGCGCAGGTAGCGCAGCCGCTCCTCCAGGGTGCGCAGCTGGGTGTCGTCGAGCAGGCCGGTGGCCTCCTTGCGGTAGCGGGCGATGAACGGCACGGTCGCGCCGCCGTCGAGCAGCTCCACGGCCGCCCGTACCTGACGCTCGGCGACGCCGAGCTCCTCGGCGATCCGCTGATGAACAGAGAGGGTCACGATCTCGATCCGCCTTCGGTGTGGGTTCCGCCCTGCATTGTGCCGGCCCGGACCGACGGCCGTCGCCGCCCCCGGCCCGGCGTGCCGCCGCCCCCGGCCCGGCGTGCCGTCGCCCCGCCCGTGCGCCGTGGCCGCCCCCGACTCTGGCGTGCCGGCGGTGACCCGTCGGCGCCGCGGCCCGCGCTGCGCTAGCGTGGCGATCATGGAACCTCCCGTGGACCCGCGCGCCCGGCGGCTCTTCGGCGGCAGCGCCCGGGCGCTCGGCGACCTCGCCGCCAGCCCGTTCCGGGCCGACCGCGACCGCATCGTCGCCTCGCCGTTCTTCGCCCGGCTCAACGGCGTGACCCAGGTGGTCAGCCCCGGCGGCTCCGGCCTGCTCGTGCACAACCGGCTGACGCACAGCCTGAAGGTGGCGCAGGTGGCCCGCGCCATCGCCGAGCGGCTCACCGCCGACGAGCGGCACCGCGACCTGCTGGAGAAGCTGGGCGGCTGCGACCCGGACGTGGTGGAGGCCGCCGCGCTCGCGCACGACCTCGGCCACCCGCCGTTCGGGCACCTGGGGGAGCGGGTGCTGGACCGGCTGGCCCGCCAGCGGCTCGGGCTGACCGACGGCTTCGAGGGCAACGCCCAGTCGTACCGGATCGTCACCAGCACCGAGATCCGCGGCGCGGCGACCACCGGCCTGGACCTCACGGCGGCGGTGCGGGCGGCGTTGCTGAAGTACCCGTGGACGCGGCTGGACCATCCCGACCCGCACCCCCGGCTGCTCGACCCGCCGCCGCGCGGCGCGACCCCGCCGCCGGACGACCCGGACAGCGGCTCGTCGAAGTTCGGGGCGTACCGGACCGAGGTGGACGACCTGCGGCAGGCTCGGGAGCCCTTCGTGGGCCGGATCCCGGACTGGCAGCAGACTGTCGAGGCGTCGGTGATGGACACGGCCGACGACGTCGCGTACGCGATCCACGACGTGGAGGACTTCTACCGGGTCGGGGTGCTCCAGCAGGGCGCGGTGGCCGCCGAGCTGATGGCCTGGCAGCGTGAGAGCGGGCACTTCCGGGCCATCACCGACGCGGCCCTGGCCGCCGCCGCCCGCCGGCCCGGCTCGGCGATCGAGCGGCTGCGCCGGCAACTGCACCGCAAGGACGCCTGGGTCGCCGACGACGAGGCGTTCGCCGCCGCCGTCGAGCACGTCCGCGAGGAACTGGTGGAGGGGCTGCTGGCCATGCCCTTCGACGGCTCCATCGAGGCGGAGCAGTACGTGGCCCGGTTCTCCGCGCGCTGGACGACCCGCTTCGTCGACGCGATCACCGTGGTCGAGCAGCCGGCGGTCCGCTCCGGCCACGTGCTGCTCGCCCCGGCGCAGTGGCACGAGGTGCAGGTGCTCAAGTTCGTCCACCACCGGTTCGTGCTGGCCCGGCCCGACCTGGCCCTGCACCAGCGGGGGCAGGCGCGGCTGCTGGGCACCCTGGTGGAGGCGTTGCTGGAGTGGCTGCTCGACCCCGAGGAGGAGTCCCGGCTGCCGCGCCGCCTGCACGACCTGGTGGAGCTGGCCGAGGCGGAGCTGCACCCGCGTACGCCGGACCGGATCGGCAAGGCCCGCGGGCGGGCGATCGTCGACTTCGTCGCCCAGCTCACCGACGGACAGGCGGTCGCCATGCTGGACGCCCTGTCGGGCCGCTCCGGGGCGCTCTGGACCGACGCCTTCGTCCTCTGAGGACGGCGCCGCCAGCCGGTGCGGCAGCACGTCCGCCCGGGTCAGGCCACCGCCTGCCACCAGCCGTCGACGGCCGGCGGGTCGTCCACCACCACCCGCTCCCCGGGGCGGGGCACGGCCAGCCGGACGTCGCGGGCCTTCGCCTCGGCCCAGATCCGGTCCACCGGCTCGGACCAGTCGTGCAGGGCCAGGTTGAACGTCGCCCAGTGCACCGGCAGGAGCAGCCCCCCGCGCAGGTCGAGGTGGGCGGCGACGGCCTCCTCGGGGAACATGTGGATGCTCGGCCAGGCCCGGTCGTACGCCCCGATCTGCATCAGTGTCACGTCGAACGGCCCGTGCCGCTCGCCGATCTCGGCGTAGCCGTCGAAGTAGCCGGAGTCGCCGGTGTAGAAGACCTTCCGGCGCGCGCCGGCGACCACCCAGGAGCTCCAGAGCGTCCCGTCGCGGCGCAGTCCCCGGCCGGAGAAGTGCTGCGCGGCGGTGGCCGTGATCTCCAGCCCCGCCACCCGGTGGCTCTCCGACCAGTCCAGCTCGACGATCCGCTCCGCCGGTACGCCCCAGCGGTCCAGGTGTGCGCCCACCCCGAGCGGCACCAGGAACGGCGCCGACTGGCTGCCCAGCAGCGCCTGCACGGTCGCCATGTCGAGGTGGTCGTAGTGGTCGTGCGAGATCAGGATCGCGTCCACCGGGGGCAGTTCGTCGAGGCGTACCGGCGGCTCGTGCAGGCGGCGCGGGCCGACCAGGGCCGACGGGGAGCACCGGTCGCTCCACACCGGGTCGAGCAGCACCTTGCGCCCCTCGATCTCGATCAGCGCGGAGGCGTGGCCGTACCAGACGACGTTCAGCTCACGCCCGACGTCGGTCGCCGGGGCGGTGCCCGGGCGCAGCAGCGGCACGGCGACGCTCGGCCGGCGCTTCTGCTTGCCGAAGATCAGCTCACGGACCAGGTTGCGGTCGGGGGCGCCGGGCATCGAGCGGGTGCCGCCCGGGTTGTGGAAGGTGCCGTCGCGGAACCGGGGTGAGCGGGCGGCCCGCTCCGCGCGGGCGCCGGTGAGCCGGCCGCCGAGCGCCGCCGGCACGTCCCGGGCCACCCATGCGAGCCCGGCGAGCGCGGCCAGCCCGGCCGCCCCCCGCAGCCGCCGCCCGAGCGTCCCGTCGAGTCCCGCGCGTTCCGCTGGTGCGCCCATCGTCGTCCCTCCGCCGTGTCCCGCCGTCCACGGTAGCCCGGCCACCAGGGGATCGCCGGAAGGTCGGCGGGGCCCGCCGGGTCGGCGGGCCGCACGCGTCGAGGGGCGGCTCAGCCGCCGTTGCTGGGCCGCTGCGCGGTCGGCCGGTGAGTGAGGCCGGTGCCGGTCAGGCGGTCGACCGCGGCGAGGAAGCGCCGGCCCATCCGGGCCCGGGCCTCGACGGCGGGGTGCGTCGCGCCGTAGTCGTCCGCCTCGGCCTGCCCGTCGGCGAAGAGGGCGTACGTCAGTACGGGCGCGCCGGCCGTGTCGAAGATCACCCCGGCCTCGTGCCGGGCGTCGGCGTACCAGCCCGCCTTCGTGGCGACCCGGGCCCGCTCGGCCGAGGACATGACCCGCCGGACCCCGTCGGTGTACGCGACGGGGGCGCGCAGCAGCCGCAGCACGAACGCCGTGCCGGCCGGCGAGAGCAGCGTGCCGGCCACCAGCGCGCGCAACAGGTCGTGGGTCTCCCGGGGGGTGCTGGTGCCGAGGAAGAACCGGTTGGGGTTGGCGACCGGCTGCACCTGCGTGTTCGGGAAGCCCTTGCCGCGCAGGATCTCGTTGAGCTCGGCGGCCGGGCAGACCAGGCCGCACAGCCGCACCGCCGTGTCGTCGGAGACGGTCAGCAGGTTGGCCAGCACGTGCCCGAGCGTCACGAAGCTCGGGTAGGCCCCGTCGAGGCTGAACATGCCGTCCCCGCCGGGCACCACGATCGCGGCGGTCACCTCGACCCGCTGGTCGAGCGTCAGCAGCCCCCGGTCGACCTTGTCGAGCACCGCCACGGCCACCGCGACCTTGTTGACGCTGTACGCCTCGATCCGCCGGTCCGCCTCGTCCGACACCGCCACCACCGGCGCGCCGGCCGGGTCGGCCACGCTGACGTACGCCTGCCAGTTCCCACCGGCGCGCGCGGTCTGGAGGGCGTAGCTCCCGGCCACCCGGCGGGCCGCCTGTTGGGGCGTCGCCGGAGCCGGCTCGGCGACCTCGGGGGCCGCGGCGGCCGGCGCGGCGGCGCCGAGCACCGTTCCCGCCGTGGCCACCGTGCCCAGTCCCAGCGCGGTCCTGCGGTTCAGCCGGATAGTCAATCGTCTCTCCCGTCGTGGTGGGCCGGCCCACCACCCTAGGCGAAACGATCGACGCCGGTGGTCCCGCGAAGGGCTCACCGCAGCCGGCGCCGGAGGGCCGCGGCGACCGGGCCGGGCAACTCCCCGACGGCCCGCGCCACCCGCCCGAGGTCGGGCAGCCAGCCGCCGCGCACCGACGCGGCGGTGGTCGGATCCGGCGCGAACACCACGCCGTCGTGCGACGCGACCGGCCGGTCGGTCAGCCCGAGCAGCCGCATCAACGGCCCGACGAGGGCGTCGTAGACGCCGGGGAACACGGTGAAGCCGACCCGCATGACCGCGTTGACCCGGCCCACCGACACCTCCCGGCGGGGCCTGTCGGCGCAGTCCACGATGGCCCGCGCCACCCGCTCCGGCGTGGTGACCGGCGGCGGGGGCCGGCCGATCCGGCCGAGGTAGTTCGCGGCCCGCTGGTAGACCGGGGTGTCCACACTGCCCGGGTTGACGATGCAGACGTGCACGCCCGGGGTATCCCGGGCCTCCTGCTGCAACGTGCGGGTCAGCCCCTGCAACCCCCACTTGCTCGCCACGTAGCCGCTCATGTACGGCGCCGTGATGTGCCCCAGCACCGACCCGGTGAGGATCAGCGTCCCGCCGCCGTCCGCCCGGAAGCGGCGCAGCGCCACCCGGGCCACCGCGGCGGCGGCGAGCAGGTCGGTGCGTACCACCTGCTCGAAGACCCGCTCCGGGGTCTCCTCGAACCGGCCGTACGCCATCACGGCCGCCGTGTGCACCCAGACGTCGAGGCTGCCGAACCGGTCGAGGGCCGCGTCGGCGAGCGCCGCCAGCGCGCCGTCGGCGGTGACGTCGGTCGGCACCTGGAGCACCTGCGCGCCCGCGGCCCGGCACTCGTCGCGGACCGCGGCGAGGTCGACGGGGGAGCGGGCGGCGAGCACCAGGCAATCTCCGCGTTCCGCGAAGGCCCGGGCCGCCGCCCGGCCGATCCCGCTGGTCGCGCCGGTCACGAGCACCGTCCGGGTCACGGCGCGAGCACGACCTTGACGCAGCCGTCCTCCTTCTTCTGGAACATCTCGTACGCCTGCGGCGCCTGCGCCAGCGGCATCCGGTGGGTACGCAGGTCCGCCACGCCCAGCGGGTCGTCGTCGCCGGAGAGCAGCGGGATGATCTCGTCGGTCCACCGGCGCACGTGGCACTGCCCCATCCGCAGCTGGACGCCCCGGTCGAACATCTCCATCAGGGGCATCGGGTCGACCTCCCCGCCGTAGACACCGGAGACGGAGACGGTGCCGCCCCGCCGGACGGCCTTGAGCGCGGCCTTGAGCACGACCAGCCGATCGACACCCACCTTGTCGGTCATGGTCTGGGCGAGCTTGTCGGGCAGCAGCCCGGCGGCGGTCTGGGCGAGCTTGCCGAGGGGCGCGCCGTGGGCCTCCATGCCCACCGCGTCGATGACCGCGTCGGGGCCGCGCCCGTCGACGAGGTCGATCAGCGCGCCGGGCACGTCGTCCAGCTCGCTGACGTCGAGCACCTCGATGCCGTGCCGGCGGGCCATCGCCAACCGCTCCGGCACCAGGTCGAGCCCGATGACCCGGTCCGCGCCGAGGTGCCGGCCGATGCGGGCGCAGAACTGGCCGACCGGCCCGAGCCCGAAGACGGCGAGGGTGCCGCCGCGCGGGGTGTCGGCGTACTTCACCGCCTGCCAGGCGGTCGGCAGGATGTCGGACAGATAGAGCCAACGTTCGTCGGGCCCGCTGTCGGGAACCTTGATCGGGCCGAACTGGGCGTGCGGCACCCGCAGGTACTCCGCCTGCCCACCGGGCACCGAGCCGTAGAGCGAGGTGTAGCCGAACAGCGCGGCGCCCTTGCCCTGGGCGGTGACCTGGGTGGTCTCGCACTGCGCGTACAGCTGCCGGTCGCACATCCAGCAGGAGCCGCAGGAGATGTTGAACGGCACCACCACCCGGTCGCCCGGCTTGAGTCGGGTCACCCCCGGGCCCACCTCCTCGACGATGCCCATGGGCTCGTGGCCGAGGATGTCGCCGGGCTTCAGGTACGGCCCGAGCACCTCGTACAGGTGCAGGTCCGAGCCGCAGATCGCGGTCGAGGTGATCCGGACGACGGCGTCCGTCGGCTCCTCGATCCGGGGATCGGGCACCTCCTCGACCCGTACGTCCCGCTTGCCCTGCCAGGTCAGCGCCTTCATGTCCCGTCGTCCCTCCTGTGCCGGCTCCAGGAGTGCTACCCGTCCGTGCCGACTTGAACCGGCCACCACCGGCCGACGGGTCCCGTACCGGAAAGCGGGCGGGCCGCCGCACCCACAGGGGTGTGGCGGCCCGCCCGTCCGGTCCGGTGTCTTAGGAACCCGTGTCGTCAGGAACCGGGGGTGTTGTCGCCCCGCTTAGAGGTGGCCATCAGGAAGTCGCGGTTGAGCCGGCCGATGGTGTTCAGCGGGATGCCCTTGGGGCAGACCACGGTGCACTCACCGGCGTTGGTGCAGCCGCCGAAGCCGGCCTCGTCGTGCGCGTCGACCATGCCGATCACCCGGGTGTAGCGCTCCGGCTGGCCCTGCGGCAGCAGCGAGAGCTGGGTGACCTTCGCGGCGGTGAAGAGCATGGCGGAGCCGTTCGGGCAGGCCGCCACGCAGGCGCCGCAGCCGATGCACTCCGCCGCCTCGAAGGCGGCGTCCGCGTTGGCCTTGGCGACCGGGGTCGAGTGCGCCTCGGGGGCGCTGCCGGTCGGCGCGGTGATGTAGCCGCCGGCCGCGATGATCTTGTCGAAGGCGCCCCGGTTGACCACCAGGTCCTTGATGACCGGGAAGGCTCGGGCCCGCCACGGCTCGATGTCGATCGTGTCGCCGTCGGAGAACTGCCGCATGTGCAGCTGGCAGGCGGTGGTGCCGCGCTGCGGCCCGTGCGCGTCGCCGTTGATCATCAGGCCGCACATGCCGCAGATGCCCTCGCGGCAGTCGTGGTCGAACGCCACCGGCTCCTCGCCGGCGAGGATCAGCCGCTCGTTGAGTACGTCGAGCATCTCCAGGAAGGACATGTCCGGGGAGACGTCGTCGACCTTGTAGGTCACCATCCGACCCTTGTCCTCGGGGCCGGACTGGCGCCAGATGCGCAGGGTCAGGTTCACTTGTAGCTCCGCTGCGTGGGGTGGACGTATTCGAAGTTCAGGTCTTCCTTGTGCAGCACCGCGGGCTCGCCGGTGGCGGTGAACTCCCAGGCCGCCACGTACGCGAAGCGGTCGTCGTCGCGCTCCGCCTCACCGTCGGGCGTCTGGTGCTCGGCCCGGAAGTGGCCGCCGCAGGACTCCTCGCGGTGCAGGGCGTCGATGCACATCAGCTCCGCCAGCTCGAAGAAGTCGGCCACCCGGCCGGCCTTCTCCAGCGACTGGTTGAGCCCCTCGCCGTTGCCCGGCACCCGGACCCGCTGCCAGAACTGCTCGCGCAGGGCGCGGATCTCGTCGATCGCCTTGCGCAGCCCGGCCTCGCTGCGCTCCATGCCGCAGTGCTCCCACATGATCTGGCCCAGCTCGCGGTGGAACGAGTCCACGGTCCGGTCGCCGTTGACGGCCAGCAGCCGCTGGATCCGGTCCTGGACGTCGGCGCGGGCCTGCACGGCCGCCGGGTGCGCGGCGTCGACCTTCTCGAACGGGCCGGACGCCAGGTAGTGGGCGATGGTGTTCGGCAGCACGAAGTAGCCGTCGGCCAGCCCCTGCATCAGCGCCGAGGCGCCGAGCCGGTTCGCGCCGTGGTCGGAGAAGTTCGCCTCGCCGATCACGAAGAGACCCGGGATGGACGACTGGAGGTCGTAGTCGACCCAGAGGCCGCCCATCGTGTAGTGCACGGCGGGGTAGATCCGCATCGGCACCTCGTACGGGTCCTCGCCGGTGATCCGCTCGTACATCTCGAAGAGGTTGCCGTACTTGGCCTCGATGGCCTTGCGGCCGAGCCGGTTGATCGCGTCGGAGAAGTCCAGGTAGACGCCGAGCCCCGTCTGGCCGACGCCGCGTCCCTCGTCGCAGACGTTCTTGGCGGCGCGGGAGGCGATGTCGCGGGGGACCAGGTTGCCGAAGGAGGGGTAGATCCGCTCCAGGTAGTAGTCCCGCTCGTCCTCGCCGATGTCCTTGGGGCTGCGGGCGTCGCCCTTGGCCTTGGGCACCCAGACCCGGCCGTCGTTGCGCAGCGACTCGCTCATCAGGGTCAGCTTCGACTGGTGGTCGCCGGAGACCGGGATGCAGGTCGGGTGGATCTGCGTGTAGCAGGGGTTGGCGAAGTACGCGCCCTTGCGGTGGGCCCGCCAGGTGGCGGTGACGTTGCAGCCCTTGGCGTTGGTGGAGAGGTAGAAGACGTTGCCGTAGCCGCCGGAGGCGAGCACGACCGCGTCCGCGAACTCGCATGTGATCTCGCCGGTGACCATGTCCCGGACCACGATGCCGCGGGCCTTGCCGTCGACGACGATGAGCTCCAGCATCTCGTGCCGGGCGTTCATCTCCACGTTGCCGAGGCCGATCTGCCGCTCCAGCGCCTGGTACGCGCCGAGCAGCAGCTGCTGGCCCGTCTGGCCCCGGGCGTAGAAGGTGCGCTGCACCTGCGCGCCGCCGAAGGAGCGGGTGTCCAGCAGGCCGCCGTACTCGCGGGCGAACGGGACGCCCTGCGCGACGCACTGGTCGATGATGTTGACCGAGACCTCGGCCAGCCGGTGCACGTTCGACTCCCGCGAGCGGAAGTCGCCGCCCTTGACGGTGTCGTAGAAGAGCCGGTGCACCGAGTCGCCGTCGTTGCGGTAGTTCTTGGCGGCGTTGATGCCGCCCTGCGCCGCGATGGAGTGCGCCCGACGCGGGCTGTCCTGGTAGCAGTAGCTCTTGACCCGGTAGCCCTGCTCGCCCAGCGTGGCGGCGGCCGAGCCGCCGGCCAGGCCGGTGCCGACCACGATCACGGTCATCTTTCGGCGGTTGGCCGGGTTGACCAGCTTGGCCTCGAAGCGGCGGCGTTCCCAGCGGGTCTCGATCGGGCCGTCGGGAGCCTTGGTGTCGGCGATCGGGTCGCCCTCGGTGTAGAGATCCATGTCAGGACACCAATCCGGTGAGTACGGCGAACGGGACCACCAGGTAGCCGGCGCAGAGCGCGACGGAGAAGCCGAGGGCCACGGCCCGGGCCCGCCGCTCGCCGCGCGGGCTCTGCTGGCCGAGGCTGCGCAGCGCGCTGAACAGGCCGTGCCGCAGGTGGAAGCCGAGGGTGACGATCGCCAGGGTGTAGAAGAGCGTCACGTACCAGCGCTCCGGGGCGAAGTCGGCCACCACGTTGGCGTACGGCCGGCTCGGGTCGCCGACGGGGTTCAGCGTGCCGGTGGTGAGGTCCAGCAGGTGGTAGATCACGAAGAGCAGGATGATCACGCCACCCCAGCGCATCGTGCGGGCCGCGTAGCTGCCCTGCACCTTCTTGCGGTGCGCGTACTGCACCGGGCGGGCGGCACGGGCGCGCACGGCGAGGGCGGTCGCGGCCCAGATGTGGCCGACTGCCGCCACCACCAGGCCGATCCGCATGATCCACAGGAACCACACGCCCGGCAGCAGCGGGGCGCCGATCTCGCGCAGCCAGTGCGCGTAGTGGTCGAACGAGGTCGCCCCCGTGAAGATCTTCAGGTTGCCGAGCATGTGCGCGACCAGGAATGACACCAGGATGATGCCCGTCACCGCCATGACGGCCTTCAGGCCGACGCTGGAGCGGATGGGCGACCGAGTTCTCGTGACTACCACGCGATCGACGCTAGGAGCACTTGATTCAGTCGTCCAATGCATCGACCTCGCAGTATTGATAGCTATAGGCTATGTAGATGCAGCTCCATCAGCTGAGGTACTTCGTGGCGGTGGCGGAAGTACGACATTTCACCCAAGCCGCCGACATCGTCGGCATCACCCAGCCGTCCTTGAGTAAGCAAATTCACGCCCTCGAAGACGGCCTCGGCGCCCCGTTGTTCGAGCGGGTAAGGGGCAACATCGCCCTCACCGCGGCCGGTGAGGTGCTGCTGCCGCTGGCCAAGCGGATCCTGGCCGACGTCGACACCGCGACCCGCGAGGTGCAGGAACTGGTCGGCCTGCGGCGCGGCCGGGTCCGGCTCGGCGCCACCCCCAGCCTCGCCACCTCGCTCGCCCCGCCGGTGCTGCGCCGGTTCCGCGACGCCCATCCGACGATCGACCTGCGGGTGGAGGAGAGCGGCTCGCAGGACCTGGTCCGCGGCCTGCTCCGTGGCGACCTCGACCTGGCCCTGATCATCATGCCGGCCCAGGGCACCGACCCCGGGCTGCGCGCCGACCCCATCCTGCGGGAGAGCCTCGTGGTCGCCTCGGTCGAGGAGCTGTCGGTGGCCCCCGAGACCGGCCAGCTGCGCGTCACCGACCTGCGCGACCAGCCGATGGTGATGTTCCGCGAGGGCTACGACCTGCGCGACGCCACCATCCAGGCCTGCCGGGAGGCCGGCTTCGAGCCGACCATCGCCGTCGACGGCGGCGAGATGGACGCGGTGCTGAGCTTCGTCGAGGCCGGGCTGGGCGTCGCACTGGTCCCCGGCATCGTGGTGGCCCGCCGGCCGGGCGTACGCGTCACCCGGCTGGCCCCGCCCGGCGTCCGGCGGACCATCGCGGTCGCCCGGCGCCGCGACGTCGTGCCCACCCACGCCGGCCGGGAGCTGCGCCGGATACTGCTGGAGTACGTTCGCGACGCCACCGGTGACGGGGACCTGCCGCCGGGCGTCGAGCCGCTCTGAGGCCGCCGGCGGGTCCGCGCGGGCCCACACCAGGTGCGCACGACGGAAGACGACCGGCCGCCGCGGCGCGCCTACGCTGCCCACATGGCAGCAGGCAGCGCCGTGGTGATCGGCGCCAGTATGGGCGGCCTGCTGACCGCCCGCGCACTCACCGAAACGTACGAGCAGGTCACCGTCGTGGACCGGGACCTGCTGCCCGAGCGGGCGGACAGCCGCCGGGGCGTGCCGCAGGGGCGGCAGTTGCACGTCCTGCTGACCCGGGGCCGGCAGGCGTTCGAGGAACTGCTGCCCGGGATCTCGGCGGAGCTGACCGCGCGCGGCGTGCCCACGGTCGACCTGCACGAGCAGGTCCACTGGTACAACAACGGCCACCGGATGCGGCGCGCGCCCTCCCCGCTGGTCGCCCTCGGGGTCAGCCGGCCGCTGCTGGAACAGGTCGTCCGGGAGCGGGTGGCCGCCCTGCCCGGGGTGCGGATCGTGTCGGGCTGCGAGGCGGAGGGCCTCACCACCACCGCCGACCGCAGGCGGGTCACCGGCGTGCGGCTGCGCCCCCGCGACGGGGAGCCGACCACCGTCGCGGCCGACCTCGTCGTCGACGCCGGCGGCCGGGGCACCCGCAGCCCGGTGTGGCTGGCCGAGCTGGGCTACCGGCCGGCGCCGGAGGACCGGGTCAAGGTCGGCGTCACCTACCTCACCCGCACCTACCGCCGGGAGCCGCACCACCTGGAGGGGCTGCTCGGGGCGCTCACCAACGCCGTGCCGGGCCAGCCCCGGGGCGGCATCGTCGCCGTGCAGGAGCAGGGCCGGTTCGCGGTGGCGCTCAGCGGCATGCTGGGCGAGGAGCCGCCGGCCGACGACGAGGGGATGGCCGCCTTCGCCGAGACCCTCGCCGCCCCGCAGATCGCCGACCTGCTGCGTACGGCGCGGCCCGAGAGCCCACCGGCGACGATGAAGTTCCCGGCCAGCGTGCGGCGGCGCTACGAGCGGCTGCGTCGCTTCCCGGCCGGCTACCTGGTGGTGGCCGACGCCGTGTGCAGCTTCAACCCGGTCTACGGGCAGGGCATGACGGTGGCCGCGCTGGAGGCGCTGCTGCTGCGCCGACTGCTCCGGCGGTCGTCCGACCGGCTCGCCCGACGGTTCTTCCGGGGCGCGGCCCGGCTGATCGACGGCCCGTGGTCCATCGCGGTCGGCACCGACCTGCGCTTCCCCGAGGTGCCCGGTCGGCGCTCGCCGCGGGTGCGCCTGGTCAACGCGTACGTGGGCCGGCTGCACGCGGCGGCCACCCGGGACCCGGCGCTGGGCGCGGCGTTCCTGCGCGTGGTGAACCTCGTCGACCCGCCGACGCGGCTGCTCTCCCCGCCGGTGCTGCTCCGGGTGCTGCGCGGGTCCGCGGCAACGCCCTGACCCGCGGCGGGGCCCGACCGGCGCGGGCGGGTCGCCCTACCTGCCCTCGGCCTCGTCCATCGCCCGGTAGATGCGCTGCTCCGACACCGGGTACGGGGTGCCGAGCGCCTGGGCGAAGACGTTCACCCGCAGCTCCTCGATCATCCAACGGATCTGCCGGACGGCGGTCGACTGCCGGCGGCTCGGCGGCAGCGCGGCGAGCATCTCCTGGTACTCCTTCTGCACCACCGCGACCCGGTCCTGCTGCTGCTTGTCGCGCTGCGGGTTGCCCGGCAGCCGGTCCAGCCGCCGCTCGATCGCGGTGAGGTAGCGCAGCAGGTCGGGCAGGCGCGCGTACCCGGTCTCGGTGACGAACCCCTTGTGCACCAGTCCGCCCAGCTGGGCCCGGATGTCGGCCAGCGCGGCGACCAGCGCCAGGTTCCTCGTGGCGCCGAGCCGTTGCTCCACCGCGTACGCGGCGGCGAGCACCCGGCGGACGCGGTCCATGATCTCGACCACGACGTCGACCAGGTCGGCCCGGACCCTGTCCCGCAGGGCGGCGAAGCCCGCGGCGTCCCAGGCCGGCCCGCCCGCGTCGCCGATCAGCTTGTCGATCGCCGCCCCGGCCGCGTCGGAGATCAGCTCCTGCACGCCGCCGTGCGGGTTGCGGCTCAGCGCCAGCTTCGCCTCGTTGCTCAGCCGCCCCTGGAGGAACTTCGCCGGCGACGGCACGGTCAGCCGCAGCAGCCGCCGCGTGCCCGCCCAGTGGGCGGCCTCCTGCTCGGCCGGGGAGTCGAAGACCTTCACCCCGACCGTGTCGCCCTCGTCGACCAGGGCCGGGTACGCGGTCACGGCGTAGCCGGCGCGGACCTGCTCGATGGTGCGAGGAAGATCGCCGATGCTCCACTCGCGCAGCCCGGTGCGGGCCACGTCGGGCGCGGCGGCGGCCACGACCTGGCGTACCTCCGCCTTGAGCCGGCGTTGCAGGGCCGGCAGGTCCTTGCCCTCGGCGACCGGCTTGTTCTCCTCGTCGAGCACCCGGAAGCGGACCCGCAGGTGCGGCGGCAGCTTCTCCGGCTCCCACGCGTCGCGGGGCACGGTGACGCCGGTCATCCGGCGCAGCTGCCGGGTCAGCGCGTCCAGCAGCGGCTCCTCGCCGGCCGGCATCGCCGCCAGCGCCGCGCGGGCGTAGTCCGGCACCGGGACGAAGTTGCGGCGCACCGCCTTGGGCAGCGAGCGGATGAGCGCGACGACGAGCTCCTCGCGCAGCCCGGGCACCTGCCAGTCGAAGCTCTCCGCCGGCACCTGGTTGAGCAGGGGCAGCGGGATGTCGACGGTCACGCCGTCGGTCGGGGTGCCCGGCTCGAACCGGTAGGTCAGCGGCAGGGTCACCCCGTCGGCGGACCACTCGTCGGGGTAGTCGGCCTCGTCCACCCCGACCCGGCCGGCGTTGACCAGCAGCTCCCGGGTGAAGGTGAGCAGGTCGGGCTGCTCCCGGCGGGTCTTCTTCCACCAGGCGTCGAAGTGCCGGCCGGAGACCACGTCGGCCGGGACGCGCGCGTCGTAGAAGTCGAAGACGGTCTGGTCGTCGACGAGGATGTCGCGGCGGCGGGCCCGGTGCTCCAGCTCCTCGATCTCGGCCAGCAGCCGCTGGTTGTCCGCCCAGAACCGGTGGTGGGTCTGCCAGTCGCCCTCGACGAGGGCGTGCCGGATGAACAGCTCCCGGGACAGCGCCGGGTCGATCCGGCCGAAGTTGACCTTCCGCGAGGTGACCAGCGGGACGCCGTAGAGGGTCACCTTCTCGTAGGCCATCACGGCCGCCTGCTTCTTCTCCCAGTGCGGCTCGCTGTAGCTGCGCTTGACCAGGTGCTGAGCCAGCGGCTCGACCCACTCGGGCTCGACGCGGCCGGCCACCCGGCCCCAGAGGCGGGAGGTCTCCACCAGCTCGGCCGCCATCACCCAGCGCGGCGGCTTCTTGAACAGCGCCGAGCCCGGGAAGAGCGCGAACTTCGCGCCCCGCGCGCCCAGGTACTCGTGCTTCTGCGCGTCCTTGAGCCCGACGTGGGACAGCAGGCCGGCCAGCAGCGACTGGTGCACCTTCGGGGTGTCGATCTCCTCCGGCAGGTCCGCGCCGCCCCGGCGCCGGCCGCCGTCGCCGTCGCGCGCCGGCCGCCCCTCCTCGGGCGTACGCAGCACCTGACGCAACTGGCTGACGATGTCCTGCCACTCGCGTACCCGCAGGTAGTTGAGGTACTCGGCCTTGCACATCCGCCGGAACGCGCTGGACGACAGCTCGCGCTGCTGCTCGCGCAGGTGCCGCCACAGGTTGAGCAGCGTCACGAAGTCCGACTCGCGGTCGGTGAACCGGGCGTGCGCCTGGTCGGCCTGGGCCTGCTTCTCGGCGGGCCGCTCGCGCGGGTCCTGGATCGACAGCGCGGCGGCGATCACCATCACCTCGGTGGCACAGCCGTTGCGCTCGCCCTCGACGACCATCCGGGCCAGCCGCGGGTCGACGGGGAGCTGGGCCAGCCGCCGGCCCAGCGGGGTGAGCCGCTTCGCCGGGTCGGCCTCGGCCGGGTCCAGCGCGCCGAGCTCGTGCAGCAGGTTCACGCCGTCGGCGACGTTGCGCCGGTCCGGCGGGTCGATGAACGGGAACGCGGCGATGTCGCCGAGCCCGATGGAGGTCATCTGGAGGATGACCGAGGCGAGGTTGGTGCGCAGGATCTCCGGGTCGGTGAACTCCGGGCGGGACAGGAAGTCCTGCTCGTCGTAGAGGCGGACGCAGATGCCGTCCGAGGTACGCCCGCAGCGCCCCTTGCGCTGGTTGGCCGACGCCTGCGAGACCGGCTCGATCGGCAGCCGCTGCACCTTGAGCCGGCTGCTGTAGCGGGAGATGCGGGCCGTGCCCGGGTCCACCACGTACTTGATGCCGGGCACGGTGAGCGAGGTCTCCGCGACGTTGGTCGCGAGCACCACCCGGCGCCCGGCGTGCGGGGCGAAGACCCGGTGCTGCTCGGCGGTGGAGAGCCGGGCGTACAGCGGCAGGATCTCGGTGCCGCGCAGCGCCGGCTTCTTCTCCACCAGCTTGGCCAGCGCGTCCGCGGTGTCGCGGATCTCCCGCTCGCCGCTGAGGAAGACCAGCACGTCGCCGGGCCCCTCGGCGGCCAGTTCCTCGACGGCGTCGCCGATGGCCTGGACCTGGTCCCGGACGTTCTCCTCGTCCTCCCCGTCGTCCTCGCCCTCGGCCACCTCGACCAGGGGCCGGTAGCGCACCTCGACCGGGTACGTGCGACCGGAGACCTCGACCACGGGCGCCGGGACGCCGTCGGGCTCCTCGGCGGTGGGCGGCCCCGCGAAGTGCCGGGCGAACCGCTCGGTCTCGATGGTCGCCGAGGTGATGATCACCTTGAGGTCGGGGCGGCGGGGGAGGAGCTGGCGCAGGTAGCCGAGGATGAAGTCGATGTTGAGGCTGCGCTCGTGCGCCTCGTCGATGATCAGCGTGTCGTACTGGCGCAGCATCCGGTCGGTCTGCAACTCGGCGAGCAGGATGCCGTCGGTCATCAGCTTGACCAGGCTGCGGTCGCTCACCTGGTCGCTGAAGCGCACCTTGTAGCCGACCACGTCGCCCAGCTCGGTGCCGAGTTCCTCGGCGATCCGGTCCGCCACCGTACGCGCGGCCAGTCGGCGCGGCTGGGTGTGCCCGATCAGGCCGGTGATCCCGCGCCCCAGCTCCAGGCAGATCTTCGGCAGCTGGGTGGTCTTCCCGGAGCCGGTCTCGCCGGCCACGATCACCACCTGGTGGTCGCGGATGGCGGCGGCGATGTCGTCCTTGCGTTCGCTCACCGGCAGCTGGGCCGGATAGGTGACCACCGGCACGGCGGCGCGCCGGTTCTCGAGCACCGCCTCGGCCCGCGCCACGTCGGCGGCGATCTCGCCGAGCGCCGACTCCCGGCGCTGCGGATCGCGCAGCCTGCGCACCCCGTCCAGCCGCCGTTGCAGGCGGCGCTGGTCGCGGAACATGAGGGGACGGAGGCGGCGGTGCAGCTCGCGGACGGGGTCGGTCGCGGCGGGTGCGGCTGGATTCTGCATGTCGTCGCCAAGGATAGGCAGCCGACGGCCGGGTGTTCACCGGGGTCAACGTCTACCACTTCAC
>NZ_JBPQTK010000121.1:0-18601 GCF_051386315.1 Micromonospora sp. URMC 107 | reverse complement strand
TGTATAAGAGACAGCCACCCCCTCCGACGCCGCCACCCCCTCCGGCGAGGCCGGCGCGGCGGGCGGCGCGGCCCGGGCGCGGCGGTGGACCCGGCGGCGGCAGGACCTCACGGTCCTCGGCCTGTTCCTGCTCGCCGCGGTGTGGGTGACCAGCCAGATCTGGGTGGACCCGGCCGGCCGGGTGGCCTCGCTCTACAGCAGCGACCCGGCCCAGGTGCAGTTCTTCCTCGCCCACTCGGTACGCGTGGTGCTGCACGGCGAGTTCCCGTTCTTCACCGAGCAGTTCAACTACCCCGACGGGGTCAACCTGATGGCCAACACGGCCATCCTCGCGCTGGGCATCCCGATGGTGCCGGTGACGCTGCTCTTCGGGCCGGCCGTGACCTTCGTGGTGCTGGTCACGCTCGCGCTCGCCGGCACCGCATCGGCCTGGTACTTCGTCCTCTCCCGGCACGTCGTGCGCAGCCCGCTGGCGGCGGCCGTCGGCGGCTGGTTCTGCGGGTTCTCGCCGGCGATGCTGTCGCACGCCAACTGGCACCCCAACATCATCTCCCAGTTCCTGCTGCCGTTCATCGTCTGGCGGGTGCTGGTCATCACCCGGTCGCGCCGGCCGTGGCGCGACGGCGTGCTGCTCGCCCTGATGGTCACCGTCCAGGCGTTCATCAACGAGGAGATCCTGCTCTTCACGGCGCTCGCCTGCGGGGTGTTCCTGCTCGCCGTGCTCGCCCAGCGGCCCGCGCTCTGGTCGGCGGCCTGGCGACCGCTGGCCAAGGCGCTCGCGATCTGCACCGTGCTCGCCGGGTCGCTGCTGGCGTACCCGCTCTACATCCAGTTCGCCGGGCCGATGGCGTACCACGGCCTGAGCGACGCGGTCCGCGACTACGGCAACGACATCGCGGCCTTCTTCGCGCCCGGCTCGCCGACGATCGGCGGCGACGAGCGCGCGAATGTCAACCTCGCGCCGAACTACTCGGAGGAGAACGCCTTCTTCGGCTGGAGCCTCTCCCTGATCGCCGTCGGCATCGTGGCCTGGCTGCGGCGGGAGCTGCTCGTCCGGGCACTCGCCGCGACCGGGGTGTTCTTCGCCGTGCTCTCCCTCGGCGAGCGGGTGTCCTGGTGGGACCGCGAGCTGTTCACCGGGCCCTGGGAGTGGCTGGTCCGGTTGCCGCTGCTCGACGCGGTGGTGCCCACCCGGTTCGGCCTGATCACCAGCGTGGTGGTCGGCATCCTGCTGGCACTCGCCGTCGAGCGCTCCCGGACGCTGCCGGTCGAGCGGCGCACGCTGCGTACGCTCACCGTGGCCGGGCTCGTCCTCGCACTGCTGCCGATCGCGCCGATGCCGTTGAAGGTGACCTCCCGCCCGCCGGTGCCGGACTTCATCACCGCCGACCGGTGGCGCGGCTACGTCGGTGAGGACCAGACCCTGGTGCCGATCCCGGTGCCGAACATGGGGCACACCCACGGGATGCGCTGGGCCGCCTCCACCAACCTCGACTTCAAGATCCCCGGCGGCTACTTCCTGGCGCCGCGCAACGGCAACACCGGCGACCCCGGCCGCTTCGGCGGCCGGCCCAGCGGCGTCGGCCAGCTGCTGGAGGAGGTCGCCTCGACCGGCCGCATCCCGAAGCTGGACGACCGGCAGCGCCGCCGCGCGCTCGACGAGCTGCGGCACTGGCGGGCGGCCATCCTGGTGCTCCCCGTCGCCCAGCACCACTCCGAGCAGCTGCGGCGCACCGTCGAGCAGTTGGTCGGTCCCGGCCGCCGGGAGCTGGACGTCTGGGTCTGGGACGTCCGGGCGCTGACCGACCAGCGGATCTGATGACCGCCCCGGCGGCGACCGGCACCGTCGAGGCGGCACCCGCCCGGCGGTCCCGCCGGCTGCCGGTACGCGCGCCGGACGCGCTGGTTGTCGCCGGCTACCTCGCCCTGGCGGTGCTGCTGACCCTCGGCCAGTGGGGCCGCCCGGGGCGGCTGTTCCACCAGGCGGGGGACCAGATCCTCTTCGAGTGGATGCTGGCCCGCGCGGCCCGGGCGGTGACGGGTCCGAAGAACCCGCTCTACAGCGCGGAGCTGAACGCCCCGGACGGGGTGAACCTGATGGCCAACACCTCGGTGCTCGGCCTGGGCGTGCCGCTGACGCCGGTCACCCTGCTCTTCGGCTCGCAGGTCGCGTTCCTGGTGGCCGTGGTCTGCTGCCTCGCCGGCACCGCGACCGCCTGGTACGCGCTGCTGCGCCGCCGGCTGGTCGACTCCCGGGTGGCGGCGGCCGTCGGCGGGCTGTTCTGCGGCTTCGCCCCCGGCATGGTCGCGCAGGCCGGGGCGCACCTGCACATGGCGGCGCAGTTCCTGGTGCCGGTGATCCTGGCGCTGGTGTTCCACCCGGACCCGCGCCGGGTGCGGCGGCACGGGACGCTGCTCGGGCTGCTGGTGGCGTACCAGGTCTTCCTCGGCGAGGAGGTGCTGGTCTTCCTGGTCCTCGCCGCCGGCACGTTCGCGCTGGCGTACGCGGCAGCCGACCGGGAGACGGCGCGCCGGCTGGCGCCCGCGCTGCTCGGCCGGCTCGCGATCGGGGTGGCGGTCTCGCTGCCGTTGCTGGCGTACCCGCTGTGGTTCCAGTTCTTCGGCCCGGGCCACTACCGGGGAATGCCCTTCCACGCGTACGGCTACCAGCTCGACGCCGCGTCGTTCACCGCCTCGGCGCGGCAGACGGTGCTCGGCGACGACCACCTGCCCGGCCTGCTCGCGCCCAACCCCACCGAGGAGAACTCCTTCTTCGGCCCGGGGCTGCTGGTGCTCGCCGTGGTGATCGTGATCTGGCTGTGGCGCCGGCCGCTGGTCCGCGCGCTGGCCGCCTGCGGGCTGTTCTTCGCGCTGCTCTCGCTGGGCGAGCAGGTCCGCCTGGACGGCACGCCCACCGGCATCCCCGGGCCGTACCGGCTGGTCGCCGAGCTGCCGCTGCTCGACCACGCGGTGCCGGCGCGCTTTCCGCTGGTCTGCGTCCCGGTGCTGGGCATCCTGCTCGCCCTCTCCCTGGACCGGCTCCGCCCCGAGGCCGCGGCCGGGCCGCGGGCGGGCGGCGTGCCGGTGCGGCTGCTCTGGGGCGGGGCGGTGGCCGCCGCGCTGCTGCCGCTGATCCCCACCCCGATCCGGACCGTGCCGGCCTGGCCCGTGCCGGCGTTCGTGGCCGAGGGCGGCTGGCGGGCCCACGTCCCGCCGGGTCGGACCCTGGTCCCGGTGCCGCCGGTGACGGGCGCCGGGGTCAGCCCGGCGATGCTCTGGTCGGCCCGCACCGGGCTGGCCTTCCCGGCCCCGGGCGGCTACTTCATCGGCCCCCGGGCCGCCGACGACCCGGCCGCCCGGTGGGGCGCCCCGGACCGCCCCACCGCCGAGCTGCTGCGCCGGGTGGCCGAGACCGGCGAGGTGCCGGTGGTCACCGACGAGCACCGCCGCCAGGCGGTCGAGGACCTGCGCCACTGGCGCGCCGCCGTGGTGGTCCAGGGCGGACTGCACCACGGCGACCCGGTGCGCCGTACGGTCGACGCGCTGCTCGGCCCCGGCCGGGAGGTGGCCGGCGCCCACGTCTGGGACGTCCGCCCGCTGGTCGGTTGACGTCCCGGCTTCGCGCGCCGGTCGGGCGACGGCCCAGCCTCGGCCTCCCGCCGGTCGACGGCCCAGCCCGCCGCCGTCCGGCGGCGGCTCAGCCGACGAGCGGCCGGACGTCCCAGAGCCACACGTCGTCGACGCGCTGGGGCGGACCGATCAGCGCGGTCATCAGCTCGCGCAGGACCGCCTCGCGGGGATGCGCGCCGAGGACGACCACGGAGGCGCGCCAGAAGCGCAGGTCCTCGACCGCCTGGCGGCGGTTCTCGTCGGTCAGCGCCGGAACCGCGTTGGAGTCCATAGTGGAGTAGATCAGGGTGCTGGTCGGCCGGTTCGGTGCGCCGAAGACGCCCTCGCCCAGCTCGTTCGGCCCGATGAAGTAGCCGCCGGGGACGGGGAACGCGTGCTGCGTCAGCGCGCTCCAGCGCAGCGTGGGCAGGCCGTGCACGTTGCTCGGGATCGGCACCGGCACCAGGCTCCGGCCCTGTGGCACGTACGGGCGCCAGCCGCCGGCGGTGATGAAGTGCGGCGGCGGGTCGACGGGCTGTGCGGGCAGCGGGCGCGGGAACAGCGGCAGCACGGCGAGCGCGACGGCCGCGTACCCGACCGGCCGGAGCCAGCGGCGGCGCGGCCCGGCGGCGTCGGCGGTGTCGTCGTCGCCGGTGCGGGGGGCCGGCACGGGCGGGCGACCGCTGCCGGCGACCGCGTCCCAGGCCAGGGCGAGCAGCACGCCGAGCGCCGCCGCCACCACCAGGGCCAGCCGGGTCGGCATCATCATCTCGACCAGCGGCAGGTCGTCGGAGACGTAGGCCCAGGGGCCGTCGGTCTCCGTCTCCACCCCGTTGACCCGCACCTTCGGGCCGATCGAGGCCACGGAGAAGACCACCACCAGCACCGCGAGGATCCGGGCGGTGAGCGAGCGGCGGACCAGCAGCACCAGCGCCACCACCGACAGCAGCACCAGCGGCCAGCCGAACCAGGTGTTCTGCTCGGTCAGCCCGATGGTCTTCTCCACCGCCTCGTCGCCGGCCACGGTGTCCCGGGCGAAGGTGACGAAGGCGGCCAGGTCCTCGCCCCAACTGTGGAACACGCCGCCCTGCAACCCGCGGTAGGACTGCGGGCCGTTGAACTGGAACCAGATCGGGTAGGCCGTCAGCAGCAGCGCCAACCCGCCGCCCACGCCGAGCGCCGCGGCGAAGGTGCCGGCCACCGCCCGCGTCCGCGCCGGCCGCATGATCGCGTACGCGACCACGACGACCAGGCAGGCCAGCGCGGTGAGCAGCAGCATCTCCTCGTTGATGAAGATCTGGTACGCCACCAGCAGGCCGAGCACGAGCCCGTTGCGCCGCCACCGGCCGGGCTCGCCGAGCCGGAGCACCCGCACCACGATCAGCGGCAGCAGGAAGTTCGAGACGAAGTTGGGCTGGCCGTTGGCGTGGTGCACGATGCCCGGCGCGAAGCCGAGGAACGCGCCGCCGACGAAGGCCGCCGCGCGGGAGCGCACCAGGTGCCGCGACAGCATCCAGTACGACGTGCCGGCGGTCGCGGCCAGCGCGCCGCCCAGGTAGAGCGCGTACATGACCTGCGGGCCGAGGAGCATGGTCAGCGGCGCCAGCGGCAGCGTCACCCCGAGCAGCGAGGTGTTCGCCATCATGTTCACCCCGTCCGGGGCGTTCTGCCGGTCGGTGAACAGCGGGTTCTCCAGGTGCCGCACCGAGTACGCGCCGTGCGAGAAGAGCCACTCGAACCAGCTGTGGTCGGTGGGCAGGTGCGACGACACCCGGTTCTGCACGTCCACCCAGTAGTTCAGGCACACGAAAACGCCGAGCAGGACATAGGCTCCGATGGCCAGTACGTCGGCGCGGGACGGCCCGCGCCGGGGCCGGCGCGTCGGCTCGGCCGCGTCGGGCTCGGAGACGGAGTTCAGCGAGGGGTCTACCACCGGCACAGCCACGACGCGCCATCGTACAGGCGCGCGGGCGTCGCTTTTGCCTCAGCCGGTGCGCCCACGGCCGATTTGCCGGTCCGCCGAGGTCACGGGTGACGGGGAGGACGGCACGCGATGGTCACCGACCTCGGCGTCGTCGTCTGCCGGCGCGACGGCGGCGCGTTCGGCGTCTGGGAGCGGCCGGAGGGCCGGGGGCCGGAAGGGGCGGGCGTGACGCTGATCGACCTGGGTGAGCTGCGCGACGAGCCGGGCCGGGAGGCGTCGCCGCCCCGCCCGCCCCGCGCCGTGGGCAGGCCGCTGCGGGTCGCGCTGGCGCTCGCGTTCCTCGTGGCCACCGTGGCGGCGGCCGCGCCGCTGCCGGCACGGGTCGCGGTCGTCGTGCCGGCCCGGCTCGGGTCGGAGGCGTTCCTGCACGGCGACCGGCTCTACGTCGTCGAACCGGCCGAGGGGGAGCCCGAGGGGACCGTCGAGGTGCGGGCGTACGCCCTGCCCGCGCGGACGCCGGCCGACGACGCGCCGCCTGCCCCGCTCTGGCGCACGCGGATCGTGGCGGCGGGCCGGTTCTGGCAGGTTCAGGCCGGGCCGGGGACGGCGCTCTTCTCGAGCACCGGGGACCAGGACGGGCAGACGGTCGCCCTCGACGCCGGGACCGGCCGCGAACGCTGGCGGCAGCCCGGCTACCCCTGGCCCGACCCGACCGGGATCCTGCTGATGCAGACCGGCGGGGTGGAGGGCGGCACCGTGCGGTCGGTCGATCCGGCCTCCGGGCGGGCGCTCTGGTCGGTGCCGACGACGGGCGAGGGCGCGACGTACGCCTTCCGCGACGGGCTGGTCGAGTGGATCGTGCTGGCTCCCGCGAAGGGGCGCGTCGAGGTGCGCGACCCCCGCTCCGGAGCCCTGGTGCACGCGGCGGACCTGGGCCTCGGCGAGCTGCCCGGCTACGGGCACACGGTGGTGGCGCACGACCTGCTGCTGGCCGTCCGGTCGTCCGCGGGCCTGGTGACCGCCTACGAGCTGGACGGGCTGCGGCGGCGGTGGGAGGCGCGCGTGCCCATGGTGGAGCACGTCGACGAGTGCGGCGGGCTGCTCTGCGCGCCCGGAGGGAACAGGCTCGTCGCGCTCGATCCGGCGACCGGCGCGCGCCGGTGGGACGGCGGACGATGGTTCGGGGTGCTGTCCGCACAGGACGGCCGGCTCCTGGCGGTCGCGCCCGGGGGCGGCGGTGAACGGTTCGGCGTGCTCGACGCGGCGACCGGTCGGGAGGTCGCCGACCTGGGCACCTGGCAGATGTTGCCCTGGTACGCCGACGAACGGTTCCTCGCCGTGCGACCGGCCGCCGCCGGCGGCGGGCTGGTGGTGGCCGAGATGGACGTCGTCGCGGGCGAGGCCCGGGTGCTGGACGTGCTCCGCGACGCCTCCGGGGACTGCCGCAGCCGCGCCGGCACCATCGTGTGCCGGCTGCGCACCGGCGAGTTGGGCGTCTGGCGCTACCCCGGCTGAGCCCGCCGCCCGGCTGCCGGGGCGGCACGCGCCGCCGGGATCACCAGTTGGGCTGCTCCGGCGCCGGGGGGAGCGGCACGCCGGGCGGCCGGAGCACGTACGCCACCCCGCCGCTGCCGCCCTGCCAGGCGGCCTCGAACCGGTCCCGGTCGACGGTCCGGCGCACCGCGTCGTCGTCCGGGGCGTACGGGTCGTTGAGCACCGGCGCGCCCGTGGCGGTGAAGCCGACGAGCACCATCAGGTGCCCGGCGGTGTCGTAGTCCAGCCCGGGCACCTCGCCGGCGGTGAACGCGGCGGAGACGATCAGCGGGATGCCGGCGGCCACGAACGCCTCCGCCTCGGCCAGCGAGCGCAGCCGGGTGACGAAGGCGTCCACGCCGTGCAGGCCCGCGTACGCGGTGTTGAACGCCCAGTTCCCGGCCCCGGCGTAGGCGTGGTCGTAGCAGTGCCGCGCGGCGTGCACCACCACCGGGCGGGGACCGGCCGGGGTCACCCAGGCGTACCGGGCCGGGGCCGGGGCGGCGTCGAAGAAGGCCAGCACCATGGAGGTGCAGGTGGGGCTGCACCAGGAGTCCCCGCCGCCGCCCCACTGTGGGTGGGTGCCGGCGTGCAGCCGCTGCGAGTAGCACGGCACGTCCAGCACGGTGCCCCAGCCGGTCCCCCCGGTCGACGCGGTCGACGCCGTCGGGCGCGGGCCGGCGGCGACCGCCCCGACGGCGCGCAGCACCGGCGTCGCGTCGGCGTCCTCCGGCCGGAGCAGGGTCACCCGGGCCTGCCAGCCGGTGACCGTCGCGCCCGTCACCACCAGGGTGTCCGTGTCCACCCGGGCGTCGGCGTCGTGCTGCCCGGGCACGGACGTCCGCCGGAACGCGTGGTCGTCGGCCGCCCAGTCGGCGAGGACGTACCACCCGGTCGACGGGGCGTCGTCGTGCCAGCCCCGCAGCTCCACGCGCAGCCAGCAGTCGCCGGGGGTGTCGCCGGTCCACGAGGGCACCACGTCGCGCACGGCGAAGCCGACCGGCACGGGTGGGGACGTCCAGCTGCCAGCCGCGTACCGGCGGGTGCGGCCGTCGGCGTCGGTGTGGTCGAGCCGGTCGACCGGGTCGGCCAGCTCGAGACCCCGCCGGCCGGCGCGCAGCCCGGACAGGCTGCCCAGCCCGGCGTCGCCGGGCAGGCGGAAGCCCCGGTAGGTGACGTCCCGCCGGATCGTCGGCGCCGCGTCGGTCATGCGTCTCCCCGTCCGTCGCGAAGGTTGATGCCGGAAGCATCGCGTACGACGAAGGTTTTCTGCAACGGGGCCGACCCCGGGACGGCGGGTGCGGCCCGGTTTGGTGGTCGGCACTAGGTTGTGGGTGGTCAGGGGCGCGAGGAGGCCGGGATGCGGGTACTGGTGGTCGAGGACGAGCGCAACCTCGCCGACGCGATCGCGCGGGGGCTGCGCAAGCGGGGCATGGCGGTGGACGTCGCCTACGACGGCGACAGCGGCCACGAGATGGCGTTCGTCACCCGGTACGACGTGGTGGTGCTGGACCGGGACCTGCCCGGCGTGCACGGTGACCAGATCTGCGCCGAGCTGGCCGCCTCCGGCACCCTCACCCGGGTGCTGATGCTGACCGCCAGCGGCACCGTCGCCGACCGGGTGGAGGGGTTGCAGCTCGGCGCCGACGACTACCTGCCGAAGCCGTTCGCCTTCGACGAACTGGTCGCCCGGGTGCAGGCGCTCGGCCGCCGGGCCACCCCCGCCGCGCCGCCGGTGCTCGAACTCGCCGACCTGGTGCTCGACCCGGCCCGCCGGGTGGCCACCCGGGGCGGCCAGCCGGTCGACCTGACCAACAAGGAGTTCGGCGTGCTCTGCGAGCTGCTCAAGGCCCGCGGCGCGGTGGTCTCCAGCGAGGAACTGCTGGAACGGGTCTGGGACGCCAACACCGATCCGTTCACCACGATCGTCCGGGTCACCGTGATGACGTTGCGCAAGAAGCTCGGCGACCCGCCGCTGATCGAGACGGTGGTCGGCGCGGGCTACCGCACGGCGGAGGCGTCGGCATGAGTGCGAGGAGTGAGCCGGCCCTGCGGGCCGCGCAGTCGCGGACGAAGGCGGACGCCGCGCCGCGGCGGGCCCGGCTGCGGCCCACGCTGCGGCTGCGGTTGACCCTGCTCAACGGCGTGCTGCTGGTCGGCGCGGGCGCGATCCTGGTGCTGCTGGCCTGGCTGCTGGTGCGCGACGCGCTGCGCCCGACCGACGAGCTGCTGCCCGGCACCACGGTGGTGCTGGCCGACGGCCGGTCGCTGGACGCCGCGCAGTGGCAGCGCCAACTGGTCGACGCCGCCAGCGCGGAGCTGCTGGCCAAGGGCCTGGTGGCGCTGCTGGCGATCAGCGTCGTCGGGGTGGCCGGCGCGTACGCGGTGGCCGGTCGGGCGCTGCGTCCGCTGCACCAGGTCACCGCCACCGCCCGCCGGCTCGGCGAGACCACCCTGGACCAGCGGATCGGCTACTCGGGCGCCGACGACGAGGTGGCCGAGCTGGCGGCGACCTTCGACGAGATGCTGGACCGGATCGCCGCCGCGTTCGAGGCGCAGAAGCGCTTCGTGGCCAACGCCTCGCACGAGCTGCGGACCCCGCTCGCGGTGATGCGCACCGAGATCGACGTGACGCTCAGCGACGACGAGGCGGACGCCGCCGAGTACCGCAGGATGGCCACCGTCGTCCGGGACGCCTCCGAGCGGGCCAACGGGCTGGTCGACGCCCTGCTGGTGCTCGCCCGCAGCGAGGCCCAGGCGGGCCGCCGGCTCGGCCGCCGCACCGAGTGCGACCTCGCCGCCGGTACCGCCAACGCCCTGTCGGCGGTACGCCGGGAGGTGGAGCGGATCAAGCTGCGGGTGCAGACCTCGCTGGAGTCCGCGCCGGTCGTCGGCGACCCCGGGCTGCTCGACCGGTTGGCCGGCAACCTGATCGAGAACGCGATCCGCTACAACCACCTGCACGGCCGGCTCTGGGTGCGGACCGGCTCGGACGGGTGCCGGTCCTGGCTGGTGGTCGGCAACACCGGTTTCGAGGTGGATCAGGCCGACGTGCCGGGCCTGTTCGAGCCGTTCCGGCGCGGCGGCCGGGAGCGTACCGGCGCGCGCGGCTCGGGCCTCGGGCTCTCCATCGTCCGGGCGGTCTGCGACGCGCACGGCGGCACGGTGAAGGTGATCGCCCAGCCCGGCGGCGGGCTGGAGGTCACGGTGACCCTGCCGGCGGCGGAGGCCGCCCCGGCGGTCACCGCCGAACCGGCCGCCCGACGGTGACGGGCGGGGGTTGCGGGGTGGGCTGGTCCGATGGAAGGATCATGGGGTCAGCTCGAGGACCGGAGGGGGGTGCGTCGATGTCCACCGTCATGATCTCCGCGCCCCGTCTCGCCGGCTGACCCTCACGCACGCGGGGCGCCTCCATCCTCAGCGGAGGAACCTGTGTATCCACGGATCCACAACATCAGTTTCGACTGTCACGACACCTACGCGCTCGCCGGCTTCTGGGCGGCGGTGCTCGGGTACGCCCGGCACCCCGACGACGCCCCGGGCGACCCGGAGGCGGTGCTGCTGCCTCCGGACGGTGCCACCCCGAACGTCTTCTTCCAGCGGGTCCCCGAGGCCAGGACGGTCAAGAACCGGGTGCACGTCTGCCTCGAACCGGCCGGTCGGACCCGGGAGCAGGAGGTCGAGCGGGTGCTCGGCCTCGGCGCGGTCCTGGTGAGCGACCACCGGCGCGCCGACGGTACGGGCTGGGTGGTGCTCGCCGACCCGGAGGGCAACGAGTTCTGCGTCCTGCGCGGCGCGGCGGAGCGGGCGGGTACGACCATCGAGGAGGAACACCCGTGAGCGCACGGATCCACAACATCAGCATCGACTGCCGCGACACGTACGCGTTGGCCGGCTTCTGGGCGCAGGTCTTCGACTGCCCCCGCCAGCCGGACGACTTCCCCGGCGACCCGGAGGCCATGCTGCTGCCCCCGGGCGGCCCGGAGGTGCTCTTCATCGCGGTGCCGGAGGGCAAGGAGGTGAAGAACCGTCTCCACCTCGACCTGGAGCCTGCGGACCGGACCCGGGACGAGGAGGTGGCGCGCCTGGTGGGCATCGGTGCCACCCAGGTCGCCGACCAGCGCCGCGCCGACGGCTCGGGCTGGGTGGTGCTCGCCGACCCGGAGGGCAACGAGTTCTGCGTGCTGCGCAGCGCCGCCGAGCGGGCCGCCACGGCGGGCTGACGCGAAGGGGCCCGTTTACCGTCGTGGGCGGGCCCCCGCGCAATGCCGTACGGGTCAGGACTTCTGCTCGACCTGCCCCCGGATGGTGGCGAACTCGGCGTGGGCCTGCTGGCCCGTCTTGAAGTAGATGATGACCATGCCGACGCTGCCCTTGTCGCTCCACACGCAGACGCCCAGCGGCACGTCCCCCGCCTTGGCGTCGCCGCACTTGGCCTCGCCACCGAGCGGGCCCGGATCCACGGAGCTCATCTCACCCAGCCGCACGTCGCTGGTGCGCGCGCCCCTGATGGTGTCCTCGAGCGCCCTGGCCGGGTCCGGGTTCAGGCCGGACGCGGCGGCGATCATCACGAGGTCCTTGTCGGCGGGGGTGCCGTAGAACCCGCCGACGGTGCTGGTGGCGCCGGGGATCGTCTTGTTGAGCTCCGCCTCGAGCTGCCGGGCGCCGGCCTGGAGGGTCGGGTCGGTCGCCTTGGGCCGCCCGGCGAGGGTCGCCGGCGCGACGACCCGGATCCGGGTGGCGTCGACGGTCTCCTTGACCTCGTCCTTGACGGCGAAGGCGACGATCGCCGCGCCGCCCAGGCAGAGCACGAGCACCACCGCGAGCGAGATCAGCACGATCCTGCCGGCGCTGGACTTCCGCGCGACCGGCGGGCCGCCGTACGGGACGCCCCCGGGCGGTGGCCCGTACCCGCCGGCCTGCGGCGGTGGCCCGTACCCGCCGGGCTGCGGCGGGGGTCCGTACCCGCCGGGCTGCGGCGGTGGGTACGAGTCGTACGGACCGCCGCCGTCGGGCGGCGGCGGGTAGGAGTTGGCGGGCGGGTAGGACATCGGTCGGCTCCCGGTCTGCGCGAGGGGAAATGGTGTTCCGTGCCGCCCGGCGTCCCACGCGGTCGTGGACGGCGACGCGTACCGGTCAGTACTTCTGCTCGATCTGGCCGCGGATGGCGACGAACTCCGCCGCCGAGGCGGCCGCGGAGGAGAAGAACATCACGATCATTCCGACGCTGCCGTGGTCGGCCCACGCGCAGACGCCCAGGGGCACGCCCGCGGACGCGCCGTCGCCGCACTTGGCCAGGCCGCCCTGCGGTCCCGGGGCGATGGTGGTCATCTTCGTGACGGCGAGCTCCTTGGAGATGCCCTTGATCGCGTCGTCGAGCTCCCCCTCGGGATTGAGCACGAAGGTGGAGGCGGCGATCACCATGACCATGTTCCGCTCGTCGGCGCTGCCGTAGAAGGCACCGGCGACGCCGGTCTCGCCGTTCACCGAGGCCCGCAGCTCGCGGACCATGTCGTCGGCCGCCTTCCGCAGGGTCGGCTCGGTGCTCTTCGGACGACCCGCGAGCGTCTCCGGCGTGACGACCCGGATCTGCGGGGCGGTGCTGGGCTCGGCGGACGGGGGGGCCTCGGACGTCGGGGCGGCGCTCGGCGTGGCGTTCGACGGTGCCGCGGTCGGGGACGCGGTCGGCGTGGGCCGGGGGTCGGCGCCCTGGTCGCCCTCGTAGGCGAGGTAGGCGATGCCGCCCCCGCCGAGGCAGAGCACCAGCAGCCCGACGAGGCCCAGGCTCAGGACCAGCTGGTGCGACCGCGCCGGGCGGCCCGCGCCGGGGGAGGGCGGCGGGTAGCCGGCGTACGGACTGGCGGGGAACCCGCCCTGCGGCGTGGCGGGATACCCGCCGTAGGGCTGCGCGGGGTACGGCTGGGCCGGCGGGGGCCCCGGGTGCGGTTGGGCCGAGGTGGGCCCCGGGTACGGCTGGGCCGACGTGGGCCCCGGGTGCGGTTGGGCCGAGGTGGGCCCGGGGTACGGCTGGGCCGACGTGGGACCCGGGTACGGCTGGGCCGAGGTGGGCCCGGGGTACGGCTGGGTCGGCTGGGGCCCGGGCCAGCCGCCGTCCGCCGGCTGCTGCCCGCCCGGCGGCGGCTGCTGCCCGCCCGGCGGGGACCCCCAGCCGGCGGCGGGCGGTGCCGGGTAGCCGTCCTGCCGCGGCGGGTGGAAGTCGTAGTGCGTGTCGTTCTCCGGCTGCCCGGACCAGGGATCGACCGGCGGTTGGGACATGATCAGCTCCAGGCGAGGGTGCGAACGGGTGATCGTAGCCAGCCACGGCACGGTACCGCTGTCCCGATCCCGACCGTATCGGCCGCAACGACGATCGCGGTGGCCACCACCATCCAAGCTGGACGGGGCAACCACCGCGAACGCGGGGGGCGGGGTTGGATCAGGCGGGCAGGCTGGCCACCCCGTGCGGCAGGAACCGCCGGCCGGTGACCCGCTCGGAGGTGCCGGTCCGGTCCAGGTAGGGCGTGACGCCGCCCAGGTGGAACGGCCAACCCGCGCCGAGGATCATGCACAGGTCGATGTCCTGCGCCTCGGCGACGACGCCCTCGTCGAGCATGAGCCGGATCTCCTGCGCCAGCGCGTCGAGCGCGTTCTGGCGCACCTGCTCGGCGGTGAGCGGCTGGTCGCCGACCACGAGCAGCTTGGCCACCTCGTCGTTGATCTGGTCGTCGACGACGATCGGCTGACCGGAGTCGGCGATCCGCTTGAGGTTCTCGCTGACGCCGAAGCGGTCCGGGAACGCGGCGTGCAGGGTGCCGCCCACGTGGTACGCGACGGCCGGCCCCACGAGCTGGAGCAGGGCGAGCGGGCGCATCGGCAGGCCCAGCGGGTCCAGCGCGCCGTTCGCCACGTCCAGCGGGGTGCCCGCGTCCACGGCGGCGAAGACGGTGCCGAGGAAGCGGGTGAGCAGCCGGTTGACCACGAACGCCGGGGCGTCGGAGACCAGCACGGAGGACTTCTTCAGCTGCTTGCCGACCGCGAACGCGGTGGCCAGCGTGGCGTCGTCGGTCCGCTCGCCCCGGACGATCTCCAGCAGCGGCAGCACCGCGACCGGGTTGAAGAAGTGGAAGCCGACCACCCGCTCGGGGTGCGCCAGCTCCTCGGCCATCGCGGTGATCGACAGGGAGGAGGTGTTGGTGGCCAGCACCGCCTCCGGCTTGACGATCTTCTCCAGCTCGGCCCAGACCTGCTTCTTGACGCCGAGGTCCTCGAAGACGGCCTCGATGACGAAGTCGGCGTCGGCGAAGACGCCCTTGTCGACCGAGCCGCTGACCAGGCCGTACAGCTTGGCGGCCGTGCCCTTGTCCATCCGGCCCTTGCTGACGGCCTTCTCGATCTGGGTGTGCACGTAGCCGACGCCCTTGTCGACCCGGGCCTGGTCCAGGTCGGTCATGACGACCGGCACCTGGAGGCGGCGGGCGAAGAGCAGGGCGAGCTGGCTGGCCATCAGGCCGGCGCCGACGATGCCGACCTTGGTGACCGGCCGGGCCAGCCCCTTGTCCGGCGCGCCGGCCGGCCGCTTGGCCCGCCGCTGCACCAGGTCGAACGCGTAGAGGCCGCTGCGCAGCTCCTCGGAGAAGACCAGGTCCGCGAGGGCCTCGTCCTCGGCGGCGGTGCCGGTGGCGAAGTCGGCGTCCTTCGCCGTCTCCAGCAGGTCCAGCGCCTTGTACGCGGCCGGGACCGCGCCGTGCAGCCGCGCGTCGAGGGTCTGTCGGGCGAAGTAGAGCACGCCCGCCCACATGTCCTTGTCGACCTCGGGCCGGGTCACGGTGACCTCGCCCCGGACGACGCCGGCGGCCCACTCCAGGGACCGCTCCAGGAAGTCCGCCGGCTCCAGCAGCACGTCCGCGATGCCCATCTCGGCGGCCTGCTTCGGCTTGAGCATCTTGTTCTGCATCAGCGGGTTCTGGATGATCACCTGGGTCGCCGCCGGGATGCCGATCAGGTTCGGCAGCAGCTGGGTGCCGCCCCAGCCGGGGACCAGGCCGAGGGAGACCTCGGGCAGGGCCAGCGCCGCCGCGCCGCCGGAGAGCGTCCGGTAGTGGCAGTGCAGGGCCAGCTCCAGGCCGCCGCCCATGGCCGCGCCGTTGACGAAGGCGAAGGTCGGGACCTCGCTGTCCCTGAGCCGGGCGAACACCCGGTGGCCGAGCCGGCCGATCTCCAGGGCCTGCTCGCGGTCGGCGAGCTGCGGCAGGCTGGTGAGGTCCGCGCCCACGCAGAAGACGTACGGCTTGCCGGTGACCGCGACGAACGCCGGGTCGGCGGCCAGGGCGGCGGTGATCGCCTCGTCCAGGCTGGTCAGGCCGCCCGGGCCGAAGCTGTTCGGCTTGGTGTGGTCGAAGCCGTTGTCCAGGGTGATCAGGGCGGCCGGCCGGTCCAGCCCCGGTACGTTCACCTGGCGCAGCAGCGCCCTGGTGACGACCTCGTTCGGTGCGGCGAGCGCGCTCACTTGTTGCCCTCCCCCTGAGCCGGCTTGCCGGACTCCGTCCAGTGCGGGTTCTCCCAGATGACCGTGCCGCCCATGCCGATGCCGATGCACATGGCGGTGACGCCGTAGCGGACCTCGGGGTGCTCGGCGAACTGCCGGGCCAGCTGGGTCATCAGCCGGACGCCCGAGGAGGCGAGCGGGTGACCGATGGCGATCGCGCCGCCCCACGGGTTGACCCGCGGGTCGTCGTCGGCGATGCCGAAGTGGTCGAGGAAGGCGAGCACCTGCACGGCGAACGCCTCGTTCAGCTCGAACAGACCGATGTCGTCGATGGTGAGGCCGGCGAGGCGCAGCGCCTTCTCGGTCGACGGGATCGGGCCGACGCCCATCACCTCGGGCTCGACGCCGACGAAGCCGAACGACACCAGCCGCATGGCGATCGGCAGGCCCAGCTCGCGGGCGACGTCCTCGGAGGCGAGCAGGCTGGCGGTCGCGCCGTCGTTCAGGCCGGCCGCGTTGCCGGCGGTGACCTTGCCGTGCGGGCGGAACGGGGTCTTCAGGGTGGCGAGCTTCTCCAGCGAGGTGTCCCGGGGGGCCTCGTCGACCGTGGCCAGGCCCCAGGCGTTCTCCTCGTCGCGCACCGCCACGGACACCAGGTCGTCCTGGAGCTTGCCGTTGGCGTACGCCTTGGCGGTCTTCTGCTGCGAGGCGAGCGCGAACGCGTCGGTGCGCTGCTTGGTGATGTGCGGGACCCGGTCGTGCAGGTTCTCCGCGGTCGCGCCCATGACCAGCGCGGACGGGTCGACCAGCTTCTCGGCGACGATCCGCGGGTTCGGGTCGACGCCCTCGCCCATCGGGTGGCGGCCCATGTGCTCGACGCCGCCGGCGATGGCCACGTCGTAGGCGCCCATGGCGATGCCGCTGGCGACGGTGGTCACCGCGGTCATGGCGCCGGCGCACATCCGGTCGATCGCGAAGCCGGGAACGGTCTTGGGCAGGCCCGCCAGCAGGGCGGCGGTCCGGCCGATGGTCAGGCCCTGGTCGCCGATCTGGGTGGTGGCGGCGATCGCGACCTCCTCGACCCGTTCCGGCGGCAGCTGCGGGTTACGGCGCAGCAGCTCGCGGATGCAGCGGATCACCAGGTCGTCGGCGCGGGTGTTGGCGTACATGCCACCCGCCTTGCCGAACGGGGTACGGACGCCGTCGACGAAGACGACATCCCGAACTTCACGGGGCACTTGAGCCTCCTCTTCGACCACGATTCGGCCTCCGCGCCGACAGGCGGCACTACGGACCGAACGAAGGTCGCCGGCACGGGCGTGTTCCTCCGGATGCTACTCGTCAGGCCGATCTGCCACTCGCGGGCGTTGAAGCCCCGCAGCGTCTCCGCGACGGTCGCCTCCGTGACCTCCTCCGGAGGCACCCAGGCCAGTCGGCGGACCGAGTCGGGGGCGATCAGGTTCTCCGGCGGCAGGTGGTGCGCGCCGGCGATGCGGACCACCACCTCCCGGCAGCGGGCCAGCCGGGCCGCCGCCACCGGGTCCCGCTCGGCCCAGCGGTGCGGCGGCGGGGGCCCTTCGACCGTCGGGGCGACCGGCAGGGCGTCGTCGGGCAGTTGCCGCGCGTCGTCCAGCGCGGCCAGCCAGGTGCGGGCCAGCCGGCGCACCGAGCGGCCACCGAAGCCGGGCAGGGTGAGCAGGGTCTTCTCGTCCTTCGGATCCAGCTCCGCCGCCGCGACGATGGCCGAGTCCGGCAGCACCCGCCCGGGAGCGGCGTCGCGCCGGGCGGCGATCTGGTCCCGCGCGTACCAGAGGGCACGGACGCGGGCCTGGGCCCGCGCCCCGCGGAGGCGGTGGATGCCGGAGGTGCGGCGCCACGGCTCGGCCCGGACCCGGGGCGGGCGGGCGCCGGTGCGCACCAGCGCGGCGAACTCCTCCGCCGCCCACGCGGACTTGCCCTGCCGGGTCAGTTCCTCGTCGAGCGCGTCGCGCAGGTCGACCAGCATCTCCACGTCGAGCGCGGCGTAGGTCAGCCAGGACTCCGGCAGCGGGCGGCTCGACCAGTCGGCCGCCGAGTGGTGCTTCTCCAGGCTGAACCCGAGTAGCTGCTCGGTCAGCGCGGCCAGGCCGACCCGCTCGAATCCGGCCAGCCGGGCGGCCAGTTCGGTGTCGAACAGCCGGCGCGGGCGCAGGCCCACCTCGGCCAGGCAGGGCAGGTCCTGGCTGGCGGCGTGGAGCACCCACTCGGCCTCGCCGATCACCGTGTCGAGGGCGCTCAGGTCGGGCAGCGGCAGCGGGTCGATCAGCGCCGTGCCGGAGCCGGCCCGGCGCAGCTGCACCAGGTAGGCGCGCTGGCTGTAGCGGTAGCCCGAGGCGCGTTCCGCGTCCAGGGCGACGGGGCCGGTGCCCGCCGCGAAGCGGGCCACGACGTCGGCCAGCTCGTCGGGCGTGGCGGCCGGCTGGGGCGTGCCCTCGCGCGGGGCGGTCAGCGGAACGGGCCCGTCGGCGGTCGGTTCGGTCCCCGCGGCCTCCGGCTCCGGTCGGGCCGACGGCGGGTGGTGCGCATCGTTTCCCGTACGGCTTTCGGCGGGCCGACGGCGCAGGGGTGGTTCGTCGGTCACCTGACAACCCTAGTGGGCGACGCGACGCGGTGGGTGAAGCCGGTCCGGTGTGTGTCGGCCGGCGACCGCCGGATGTCCTGCCGGGAGGCGGACATAGGGGAAGACAAAGGCCGTTGACGCAGGTACGGTCCGACGGGCCGTTGCGCGGGTACGGCATCATCAGGGTCCCGGAACGGAGCGGGGCGTCTACGGGGAGGGCAAGGCGATCATGACTGCTGGCTACGGGTCGGCGGACAGGGGCCCGGCGGGACCGGGCGACGGCGGGTTCCCGCCGGGGACGAACCGGCCCGGGCCACTACCGCCCCGGATCGAGCCGGTCGCCTCCGCGTATCCGCCGCCGGCCGCCCCCGGGCAGCCCTCGGCCGCCCCGTCCCCCCGGCCCGCCTGGTCGCCGCCGGCGCAGCCGGGCCAGTGGGGCGCGGCCCCGGGC
>NZ_JBPQTK010000120.1:0-18674 GCF_051386315.1 Micromonospora sp. URMC 107 | reverse complement strand
CGCCCGGCCTGGTCTGGCTGAGCACGGTGTGGATCAGCTCGGCCGTCTCGTCCATCTGCGCGGTGCCCAGCCCTCGGCTGGTCAGCGCCGGGGTGCCGACCCGGATGCCCGAGGTGTACCAGGCGCCGTTCGGGTCCTGCGGCACGGAGTTGCGGTTGGTGACGATGCCCGAGTCGAGCAGCGCCTGCTCGGCCTGCCGGCCGGTCAGCCCGTAGCCGGAGACGTCGATCAGCACCAGGTGGTTGTCGGTGCCGCCGGTGACCAGCTTGCCGCCGCGCCGCAGCAGCCCCTCGGCGAGCGCCTGGGCGTTGTCGACGATCCGCTGGGCGTAGTCGGCGAAGTCGGGGCGGCGGGCCTCGGCGAGGGCGACGGCCTTGGCGGCCATCACGTGCGGCAGCGGGCCCCCGAGCACCATCGGGCAGCCCCGGTCGACCTGGTCGGCCAGCTCGGGCTGGCAGAGCACCATGCCGCCGCGCGGGCCGCGCAGCGACTTGTGCGTGGTGGTGGTGACGATGTGCGCGTGCGGCACCGGGTCGAAGTCGCCGGTGAAGACCTTCCCGGCGACCAGGCCGGCGAAGTGCGCCATGTCGACCATGAAGGTCGCGCCGACGGAGTCGGCGATCTCCCGCATGATCCGGAAGTTGACCTTTCGCGGGTACGCCGAGTAGCCCGCGACCAGGATCAGCGGCTTGAACTCGCGGGCGGCCTCGGCGACCCTGTCGTAGTCCACGAGGCCGGTGACCGGGTCGGTGCCGTAGCTGCGCTGGTCGAACATCTTGCCGGAGATGTTCGGCCGGAACCCGTGGGTCAGGTGGCCGCCGGCGTCCAGCGACATGCCGAGCATCCGCTGGTCGCCCAGCTCGCGGCGCAGCGCGAACCAGTCCGCCTCGGTGAGGTCGTTGACCTGCCGCACCTGGGCCTTCTTCAGCGCGGGCGACTCCACCCGGTCGGCCAGGATCGCCCAGAACGCGACCAGGTTGGCGTCGATCCCGGAGTGCGGCTGCACGTACGCGTGGGCGGCGCCGAACAGTTCCCGGGCGTGCTCGGCGGCGAGCGCCTCGACGGTGTCGACGTTCTGGCAGCCCGCGTAGAAGCGGCGGCCGACGGTGCCCTCGGCGTACTTGTCGCTGAACCAGTTGCCCATGGTCAGCAGGGTCGCGGGGGAGGCGTAGTTCTCGCTGGCGATGAGCTTGAGCGACTCGCGCTGGTCGGCGAGCTCGGCGCCGATGGCGTCGGCCACCCGCGGCTCGACGGCGCGGATCACCTCGAGGGCGCTGCGGAAGGCGGTGGATTCGGCGTTCAGCGACATGCGACCTCCAGTGACGTGCGGAAGGCCCAGGCGCTCGGCATGCGTCCTCATGACGGGACCGCTTCCCGATGGTTCTCCATCCCTACGCGCCAGTCACGGCCCGTGCCGATCCTACCGGGTCGGCCCCGGCGGTTCCCGGCCCACCTCGCCCGAACGGTGGGGCCCTGGCGAGGTGGGCGGCGCCGGCGGCGGGATTAACCGGGCCGGACCGGGGCACAGCACACCCGGGACGGCCACGGTGCGCGCGGGCCGCCCGCCGACGAGGGGAGTGACGAGCAGATGACCACATCGGGCACGGACCGGCCGTTCGCCGTGGTGACCGGCGCGTCCAGCGGCATCGGGTACGAGCTGGCGGTCCAGTTCGTCGAGCACGGGTACGACCTGGTGGTCGCCGCCGAGGACGACGGGATCGACACGGCGGCCCAGCGGCTGCGGCGCGACGGCGGGCCGCGGGTGCACCCGGTCCGGGTCGACCTGACCCGCGCCGAGGGGGTCGAGGAGCTGGCGGCGGCGGTGGCCGGGACCGGCCGGCCGGTCGACGCGCTGGCGCTCAACGCCGGGCGGGGCGCCGGCGGGGAGTTCGTCGGGGGCACCGCGCTCGCGGACGAGCTGGCCGTCGTCGACCTGAACGTGCGCTCGACGGTGCACCTGGCCAAGCTGCTGCTGCCCGGCATGGTGCGGCGCGGCGCCGGACGGGTCCTGTTCACCTCGTCGATCGCCGCCACCATGCCGGGCCCCTTCCAGGCCGTCTACAACGCCTCGAAGTCGTTCGTGCAGTCCTTCGCGGAGGCGCTGCGCAACGAGCTGAAGGAGACCGGGGTGACGGTGACCTCGCTGATGCCGGGGCCGACCGACACGGAGTTCTTCACCCGTGCCGAGATGGAGGACACCCGGGTCGGCTCGGGGCGCAAGGACGACCCGCGCACCGTGGCCGAGCAGGGTTTCGCGGCGATGATGCGCGGCGACCAGACGGTGACCGCGGGCTCGCTGCTCAACAAGGTGCAGACCGCCGCCGGCAAGATCGTCCCGGACAAGCTCAAGGCGGCGCAGCACCGCAGGATGGCCGAGCCGGGCTCCGGCAGCTGATCCCTGCCGGGCCCCGGCGGCGGGTCGTGCAGCCCGCCGCCGGGACGGGGGCCTCGCGGCCGGGCGCGTCGCTGCCTAGGATCAGCGGCATGGCGGGGGAGGACGGCGAGGGCGGCAGCCTGCTCGCCATCAGCGACCTGCACGTCGGTCACCGGGGCAACCGGGAGGTGGTGGAGGGGCTGCGCCCCACCTCGCCGCGGGACTGGCTGCTGGTCGCCGGGGACGTGGGCGACACCGTGGCCGACGTCGAGTGGGCCCTCGGCCTGCTCAGCCGCCGCTTCGCGCGGGTCGTCTGGGCACCGGGCAACCACGAGTTGTGGACCCCGCCGGCCGACCCGGTGGCGCTGCGCGGGGCGGCGCGCTACGCGTACCTGGTCGACGCCTGCCGGCGGCTGGGCGTGCTGACCCCGGAGGACCCGTACCCGGTGTGGCGGGGGGCGGGCGGGCCGGTGCTGGTGGCGCCGCTGTTCCTGCTCTACGACCACAGCTGGCGACCGGACGGCTTCGACACCCCCGAGGCGGCGCTGGCCGAGGCGTACCGGACGGGGATCGTGTGCACCGACGAGTTCCTGCTGCACCCGGACCCGTACCCGAGCCGGTCCGCCTGGTGCGCCGCCCGGGTCGCCGAGACCGCGCGCCGGCTCGCCGAGCGGGAGCCCGGGCTGCCGACGGTGCTGGTCAACCACTGGCCGCTGCTGCGCGAGCCGACCCGGGTGCTGCGCTACCCGATCTTCGCCCAGTGGTGCGGCACCGAGTCCACCGCCGACTGGCACCTGCGCTTCGACGCCGCCGCCGTGGTCTACGGCCACCTGCACATCCCTCGCACCACCTGGCACGACGGGGTGCGGTTCGAGGAGGTCTCGGTGGGCTACCCGCGGGAGTGGCGGCCCCGGGCCGCGCCCCCGGCGCTGCGGCGGATCCTGCCCGCGCCCCCGGGCACGGCGACGGGCCCCGGCGTACCGGGGCCCGTGGCGTCCCGTCCGCTCAGGCCGTCACCGCGTCCAGCGACTTCTTGATCGCCTTCGGGTCGGTCGGCTTGCGCGGCGCGTCCGCGCGCAGCGCGATCATCCGTTCGCCGATCTCCTGGAGCTGCTTACGGCCGAGCGCCTCGCGCACCTTGGGGAACCACTCCTGCTCCTCCTCCTCGACGTGGTGCAGGACGTTCTCGATCAGCACCGTGGTCTTGGCGTTGAAGCGCTCGTCGCCGGCGTCCATGGTGAACAGCTCGGCGCAGAGCACGTCGGCGACGTGGTGTTCCTCGTACGACTCGAGGATGTCGTCCTCGAGGTCGGGCAGGAGCTTGCGGACCTCGGGGTACATCACCTCGTTCTCGAGGTAGGTGTGGACCGTGAGGGCTTCCAGGATCTCGTTCACCAGCTTCTGCCGCCGCGCCGCCGGACCCTCCTCGGCGTCCTGGAAGGCCTTGAACAGGCGGCGCATCTCCTTGTGGTCCTCTTTCAACAGGACGATGGCATCGGTGGACACCGTTGACCTCCTTGCTCGTCTGACACCCCCTCCCGTACCCCCGGTGTGAGCAGCGAAAACGGGTGGGGCCCGGCGGATCACCGCCGGGCCCCACCACTGGTCGTGCCGTGCTGTTACTTGACCACGTTGTACGCGTTGACCATGCCGGCGCCGTAGAAGCCGTTGCGCTGGCCGCCGGAGCAGGTCGCGTCGTAGGCGTTCGGACCGGCCGCGATCAGCGGCACGGGGTTGTAGACGCCGCCGGGGCAGGAGATCGCCTCGGCGGTGGTGCCCAGGAAGGCCGACAGCTGGCCCGAGGTCATGCCCGGGTGCGCCGAGACGGCCAGGGCGGCCACACCGGCGGCGTGCGGGGAGGACATCGAGGTGCCCTGCTTGTAGCCCCAGCCGTTGGTCTTCGTGGTGGTGTTGTAGGTGGTGGACAGGATGCCGTCGGTCAGGGTCGAGCTGCGGCCCTGGGTACGGAAGCGGGTGTCGCCACCCGGCGCCGTCACCTCGACCACGCCCTGGCCGTACGAGGAGTAGTAGCTCTTCTCCCCGGTCGGGCCGACCGCCGAGACCGTCACCACGCCCGGCGCCTCGCCCGGCAGGACGAGGCAGGAGTTGGTGAGGTTCTCGCGCTCCTCGGGGGTCCCGTTGTTCGGGCTGCCCGTGTCGGTGATCTTGTGAGCGAGATCGAAGTTCGAGTTACCCGCGGACGCGACGTGCAGCACGCCCTTGCTCTGCGAGTAACGCAGGGCCCGCTGGACCGCCTTCCACACCGGACGCTGGCGCGCGTCGTTGCGGCAGTTCAGCTCCCACGGGTCGATGTAGTAGCTGTTGTTGGTCACCCGCATGCCCTGCTCGGCGGCCCACATGAACCCGCAGACCGCGGCCTCCGGGAAGATGTAGCCGTCGTCGTTGACGACCTTCACCGCGGCCACCTTGACGCCCGGCGCGACACCGGTCACGCCGACGCCGTTCACGGCGGCGGCGATGGTGCCGGCCACGTGGGTGCCGTGGTCGGAGGTGGTCGGGTTCCAGGCGGACTCGGCGGTGTCGGAGACCCCACCGAGGCAGGAGGTGCTCTTGTTCTTCGCGATCTGGCTGGCCAGGTCGGGGTGGCTGGAGGAGATGCCGCTGTCCAGCACGCCCACCACCACGTCGGCGCGGCCGGCGTTGACGGCGTGGGCCTGCGGGACGTCGATCATCGGCATGTCCCACTGCTGACCGAAGAGGGGCTCCTTGGTCGGGTCGGCGGTCGTGTTGGCCGCCTCGGCCGCGGAGACCTCCAGGGTCTCGCCCTCCTCGAGGGCGGTGCCCAGGCCGGCGGTGGACGCCACCGAGTCGACGCCCGCGCCCGCCACGTCCGTGACGAAGTCGGGGTTGGTCGACCGGACGACGAGCACGCCGATCTGGTCGTAGCTGGCCACCACCGTGCCGTTGGCGGCGGCCACGCGGGCGGCCGCCTTGTCGGTCTTGGCGCCCTGCGGGGCGAGCACCAGGAACGTGGTGTCCGGGCCGGCGGCCGACGCCGCCGGGGCCACCCCGCCGGCGACGGCGAGGCCGACGCCGAGCGTCACGGCGGACGCGGCAGCCAGTGTCTTGCGACGGAGGTTCTTCACACAGACTCCCAGGGGCTGTTTCCAGCCGGGGTACGCCCCCTGGCGGGGAGCGACCGGCGGGAGGCGGGCGGAATGCACGCCTCCGATGGTCCAGCGTAGGAGTGTGATGTGGCGTTACACCCATCCGTTCGGGCAGACCCCAGGTGTCAGACGGTGGCGAGGGTGTGGGGTATCTCGTCGAGCAGTTCCCGGGCGAGGAAGCCGATCCGGCCGAACCGGGGGACCAGCCGCTGACCGCTCACCGCGTGGGCGAACGCCGCCCAGCACGCGGCCTGCGCCGGCTCCGCGCCCCGCGACAACAGCCCGGCCAGCAGGCCGGCGCGGACGTCCCCGCTGCCGGAGGTGCCCAGGCCGGCGTCGCCGCTCTCCTCCCGCCAGCTCCGGCCGTCGGGGGTGGCGATGTGGCCGTAGAGCGAGACCACCGCGTCGTAGCGGCGGGCCAGCTCGGTCGCCTCGGCGTCCAGGTCGTCGCCGGGCTCCCGGCCGAGCAGGTGCCGGGCCTCGGTGAGGTTGGGGGTGAGCACCGCCGGCCGGCCGGACCCGACCAGCAGGTCCGGGGCGTGGCTGAGGGCCCCGAGGGCGTACGCGTCCAGCACCAGCGGCGTCTCGGGGCCGGCCGCGTCGAGCACCAGGCGCAGCAGGCGGCCGGTCTCGTCGATGTCCTTGAGGCCGGGGCCGAGGGCCACCACGTCCGCCTCCGCCACCAGGTCGCCCAGCAGCTCGCCGGGCCGGCCCGCGACCGCGCCCTCGGCGGTCTCCGGCAGGCCCACCACCAGCGCCTCGGGCACCTGGATGCTCAGCGCGGAGGCGGTGGACTCGGCGGCGGCGAGCTGGAGCACGCCGGCCCCGGCCCGCAACGCGGCCACGCCGGCGAGCAGCACCGCACCGGGGGTGAAACGCGAGCCGCCGACCACCAGCACCGTGCCCCGGGCCTCCTTGCCGCCGGTCGGCACGGGCAGCGCCCAGTCCCGCAGCAGCCCGGGGGTGATCACCCGGGTGTCAGACCGGTTCGGCATGGACCTCGTCCTCCCTGGTCGGTCGGGCGCCCTGCTCCCGCAGGTGGCCGACGTCGTTGAACACGTCCGGGGTCAGCCGGCCGTCGGTGCCGGCGGACCAGCCGGTGATCGAGCAGTTGGCGATGACGTGCTCGCGGGTCAGCGCCATCAGCTCCGCCTCGGTGAGCCCCTCCACCAGGTAACGGGTCAGGAAGACCAGGGCGTCGTGGCCGAACAGCAGCACGCGCCGGCCCTCGTGGTCGCGGCGCAGGTCGCCGAGGAGGGCGCGCAGTCGCAGCGCCACGTCGGTCCAGGACTCCCCGCCCGGCGGCCGGTAGTAGAACTTGCCGAGCCGGTCCCGGCGGGCCGCCTCCTCGGGGTGCCGCCGGCGCACCCCCTGCGCGGTCAGCCCGTCCAGGATGCCCAGCTCCCGGTCGCGCAGCCGCTCGTCGCGGCTGAGCGGGACCCCGGTGCCGGCCAGGGCCAGCTCGGCGGTCCGCACCGCCCGCAGGTACGGCGACACCACCGCCACGTCCGGCCGGCGGGCCTCGGGCAGCCCGGCCAGCCACCGCGCGGTGGCCCGGGCCTGCTCCTCCCCGGTCGGGCTCAACGGCACGTCCGCGTCCCGGTGGGTCAGGTCGATCAGCTCGGCGCCGGACGCCTCGGCCGCCGTGGCCGCCACGTTCGCCGTGCTCTCGCCGTGCCGGACGATCCAGAGCGTCGCCAGTTCCGCCATGCGGCAACCCCTACCCGGAGCCCGCCCCGGGTAACCGCGCCCTCCCGGCCCCCGCCGGATCCGGGCCCCGGGGCGTGATCGGGGCCGGGCCGGGTAAGCGCTGGCTCCACCGATCACCGAGACGGGGAGGTGTGCCGTGGCCACGATGGTCAGGGAGCCGGCGAGCCCGGTGAAGGACCAGAACTACGACCTGATCCACGCGTTGCAGATGTCGTTGCAGCACATCTGGCAACTGGAGAACTACATCGCCGACGCCGACGCGCGGGGCGACACGGAACTGGCCACCTGGTTCCGCAAGATGCAGGAGAACAACCGCAAGGCGGGCGAGCAGGGCAAGAAGATGCTCCTGGAGCGCCTCCAGGAGGAGATGAGCTGAGTCCCACCGGCGGTCGGGCGGCCGCCGCGCGTACGACCCCGTCCGGTGACCGGTGCCGGCGCGCGGGGCCGCGACGGGGCGTGCCGGCCGGCCGGCCGGGTTACGGTGTCAGGCGTGGCGACGCCGGCCGAGGAGATCCAGGTGGGGGAGCGGCTGGTGCGCGTCTCCAGCCCCGACAAGCCGTACTTCCCCGAACTCGGGCTGACCAAGCTGGACGTGGTGCGCTACTTCCTCGCCGTCGGCGACGGCATCCTGCGCGCCCTGCGGGACCGGCCGACCATGCTGGAACGGTGGCCGCGCGGCGTCTTCGACGGCGCGCGGATCGGCACCCGGCAGGACAACCGGGGCGACGCCTTCTACCAGAAGCGGCTGCCGGCGGGGGCGCCCGAGTGGGTGCGCACCGCCCACATCACCTTCCCGAGCGGGCGCACGGCCGACGAGGTCGCGCCGAGCGAGCTGGCGGTGGTGGTCTGGGCGGCCAACCTGGGCACGCTGCGGTTCCACCCGTGGCCGGTCTCCGCCGCCGACGTCGAGCGGCCCGACCAGCTGCGGATCGACCTGGACCCGATGCCGGGCGTCGACTTCGACCAGGTGGTGCCGGTGGCCCACGAGGTGCGCGCGTTCCTCGCCGAGCTGGGCCTGACCGGCCACCCGAAGACCACCGGCGGGCGGGGCCTGCACGTCTACCTGTCCATCGAGCCCCGGTGGAGCTTCGGCGACTGCCGCCGGGCGGTGCTGGCGCTGGGCCGGGAGATGCAGCGGCGGCTGCCGGAACTGGTCACCACCACCTGGTGGCGGGAGCAGCGGGACCGGCCGGTCTTCATCGACTACAACCAGATGTCCCGGGACCACACGATGGCATCGGCGTACTCGATCCGCCCCACGCCGCGCGCGCTGGTCTCCGCGCCGCTGGACTGGTCGGAGCTGGACGACGCCCGGCCGGAGGACTTCGCGGTGACCACGATGCCCGCCCGGTTCGCCGAGCGCGGCGACCCGCACGCGGGCCTCGACGACCGGCGGTTCTCCCTGGAGCCGCTGCTGGAGCTGGCCGACCGGGAGGGGCTGGAGGCCCCGCCGGAGCGCTGAGCCGGTCGGTCGCCGCGGGCCCGGCCGGGGCCCGCCGGAAGGGCGGAGCGCCGGCTCACTCCCACGGGCTGCGCTCGCCGTCGAACTCCTCGAAGACCAGCCAGGTGCGGGTGGAGAGCACGCCGGCGATGCCCTGCACCCGGCCCAGCACCACGTCGCGCAGGGTGGCGTTGTCCGGCGCCCGGACCAGGGCGAGCACGTCGTGGTCGCCGCCGAGCAGGGCGGCGTGCTCGATGTAGCGGACCCGCGCCAGCTCCGCCGACACCTCCCGCCAGGTGTTCTGCTCGATCTTCAACGCGATGTACGCCGAGGTGCCCAGCCCCGCCGCCTCGGGGGCGACCCGGGCCCGGAAGCCGGTGATCACCCCGTCGCGCAGCAGCCGCTCGACCCGGGCGTACGCGTTGGTGCGGGAGATGTGGATCCGCTCGGCGAGGGTGCGCACCGACGTGCGGCCGTCGCGGACCAGCTCGTCGAGGATCCGCCGGTCGACGTCGTCCAGCGGTCGCGCCGAACGTCCCGTTCCGGCCGCCGGCTCCGCTGGGCTCCCGGACTCCTGGCTCATCTCGTTGCCCGTCCCATGCCATCCGTCCCGCGTTTGTGCGGGATCTTGAGTCAATCATCCGACAGCAGGAGCATAGGCCCACCACACGTCCAGGAGGTCCCGCCGTGACGACCACACCCGAGGCGGTCCGCAGGGCATCCCCGCGCAGCCGCCGGGCGGCCACCCCGCCCGATCCGGCCAAGCCGCTGCTCCCGGCCGCCGAGCCCGTCCGCCTGCTCGATCCGAGCGGCACACCGCTGCGCGCCCCCGCCGACTACCCCGAGCCGCCCGTCGAGGCGCTCGTCGAGATGTACCGGCGGATGGTCGTCGGCCGCCGCTTCGACGTCCAGGCCACCGCCCTGACCAAGCAGGGCCGGCTGGCGGTCTACCCGTCCTCGCGCGGCCAGGAGGCCTGCCAGGTGGGCGCCGTCCTCGCCCTGCGCGACACGGACTGGGTCTTCCCGACCTACCGGGAGTCGATGGCCCTGGTCTCCCGGGGCATCGACCCGGTCGAGGTGCTGACCCTGCTGCGCGGGGACTGGCACTGCGGATACGACCCCGCCGCCCGGCACACCGCCCCGCAGTGCACCCCGCTGGCGACCCAGTGCGTGCACGCCGCCGGGCTGGCCTACGGCGAGGCGTACCAGGGGCGGGACACCGTCGCGCTGGCGTTCATCGGCGACGGGGCGACCAGCGAGGGCGACTTCCACGAGGGCGTCAACTTCGCCGCCGTGTTCAAGGCCCCCGTCGTGTACTTCGTGCAGAACAACCGGTACGCGATCAGCGTCCCGCTCTCCCGGCAGACCGCCGCCCCGTCGCTGGCGTACAAGGGCGTGGGCTACGGCGTGCCCAGCGAGCAGGTCGACGGCAACGACCCGGTGGCCGTGCTCGCGGTGCTCACCCGCGCCGTGGAGCACGCCCGCGCGGGCAGGGGTCCGTTCCTGGTCGAGGCGCACACCTACCGGATGGAGGCGCACACCAACGCCGACGACGCGAGCCGCTACCGCGACGGCGCCGAGGTCGAGGCGTGGCGGGACCGCGACCCGGTGGCCCGGCTGGAGACGTACCTGCGGGCCCGGGGCGCGCTCGACGACGCCACCGTCGCCGCGGTCGCCGAGGAGGCCGAGGCGTACGCCGCCGACCTGCGCACCCGGATGAACACGCAGCCGACGGTCGACCCGATGAGCCTTTTCGACCACGTCTACGCCGAGCCCACCCCGCAGCTGGTCGAGCAGCGCGAGCAGGTCCGCGCCGAGCTGGCCGCCGCCCAGGACGAGGAGGGTGAGCGCTGATGGCCGCCCTGACCATGGCGAAGGCGCTCAACGCCGCGCTCGCCGACGCGATGCTCGACGACGAGCGGGTGGTCGTCTTCGGCGAGGACGTCGGAGCGCTCGGCGGCGTCTTCCGGATCACCGACGGCCTACAGGCCCGCTTCGGCGACAAGCGCTGCTTCGACACCCCGCTCGCCGAGGCCGGCATCGTCGGCTTCGCCGTCGGCATGGCCATGTCCGGGCTGCGCCCGGTGGTCGAGATGCAGTTCGACGCGTTCGCGTACCCGGCGTTCGAGCAGATCGCCTCGCACGTGGCGAAGCTGCGCAACCGCACCCGAGGCGCGCTCAGCGTGCCGATCGTCATTCGGGTGCCGTACGCCGGCGGCATCGGCGGGGTCGAGCACCACTGCGACTCCAGCGAGGCGTACTACGCGCACACCCCCGGCCTCAAGGTCGTCACGCCGGCGACGGTGGAGGACGCGTACTCGCTGCTGCGCCAGGCGATCGACGACCCCGACCCGGTCGTGTTCATGGAGCCCAAGAAGCTCTACTTCTCCAGCGGCGAGGCGGAGCTTCCCGCCGCCACCGCGCCGATCGGCCGGGCGGTCGTGCGCCGCCCGGGCCGCGACGCCACGCTCGTCGCGTACGGGCCGGCGGTGCCGGTCGCGCTCGAGGCCGCCGAGGCGGCCCGCGAGGAGGGCTGGGACCTGGAGGTCGTGGACGTGCGCAGCATCGTGCCGTTCGACGACGAGACCGTCACGGCCTCGGTCCGGCGCACCGGCCGGTGCGTGGTGATCCAGGAGGCGCAGGGCTTCGCCGGGGTCGGCGCCGAGATCGCCGCCCGGGTGCAGGAGCGCTGCTTCCACGCCCTGCACGCCCCGGTGCTGCGGGTGTCGGGGCTGGACATCCCGTACCCGGCGCCGATGCTGGAGCACACCCACCTGCCGTCGGTGGACCGGGTCCTCGACACGGTGGCCCGCCTCCAGTGGGACGACCAGCCCGACGAGCGCTGGCTGAGCCGGGGGAGCGCCGCGTGACCACCATGGACGGGGCGCAGGTCTTCCTCCTGCCCGACCTGGGCGAGGGGCTGAGCGAGGCCGAGATCGTCGAGTGGCGCGTCGCCGTGGGCGACGTGGTCACCGTGGACCAGAGCGTCGTCGAGGTGGAGACCGCCAAGGCCGTCGTCGACGTGCCCTGCCCGTACGCCGGTCGGGTCGTGGCGCTGCACGGCGCGGCGGGTGAGACCCGCCCGGTGGGCCAGCCGCTGATCACCATCGCGCCGCTGGACGGCGACGGCGGGGCCGGCGACGAGCCCGCCGGGCACGCCACCTACCGCGAGGAGGAGCGGGCCGGCTCCGGCAACGTCCTCATCGGGTACGGCACCGGCCACGGCGCCCCGGGGCGGCGGCGACCGCGGCCGGCGCGGGCGACCGGCCGCACGGCGCGGCGGTGCCCCTCGTCATCTCGCCGATCGTGCGCCGGCTGGCCCGCGAACACGGCCTCGACCTGGCCACCCTGCGCGGCACCGGCCCGGGCGGGGTGGTGCGTCGGGCGGACGTGGAGGCCGCCGTCGCCGGGGCGGGGACGCCGGCCGCCCGGCTCGCCGCGGTGCCGGACGAGCCCGTCCCGTCGGCCGTCCCCGGCACCGAGGACCTCATCGTTCCGCTGACCGGCATCCGCAAGGCGATCGCCGACAAGCTCTCCCGCAGCCGGCGGGAGATCCCCGAGGTGACCATCTGGGTGGACGTGGACGCCACCGGGCTGCTGGAGACCCGCGCGGCGATCAACGCGGCGACCCCGGACGCGCCGGTGAGCATCCTGGCCCTGCTGGCCCGGATCTGCCTGTCCGGGCTGCGCCGGTACCCGCAGCTCAACGCGCGGGTCGACACCGAGGGCCAGCGGATCGTCCAGTCCGCCGGGGTGCACCTGGGCATCGCCGCCCAGACCGACCGGGGGCTGGTCGTGCCGGTGCTGCGCGACGCGCAGCGGCTCACCACCGCCGAGCTGGCCGCCGAGCTGACCGCGACCACCACGGCCGCCCGGGCCGGCATGCTGCCCCCGGCCCGGCTGACCGGCGGCACGTTCACGCTCAACAACTACGGCGTCTTCGGCGTCGACGGCTCCACCCCGATCATCAACCACCCGGAGGCGGCGCTGCTCGGGGTGGGCCGGATCGTGGACAAGCCCTGGGTGGTGGACGGGCAGCTCGCGGTGCGGAAGGTGACGCAGCTCAGCCTGACCTTCGACCACCGGGTCTGCGACGGCGGGGTGGCCGGCGGTTTCCTGCGGCACGTCGCCGACTGCGTCGAGCGGCCGGCGGTGCTGATCGCCAACGTCTGACCCCGGCCGCGACGGCCCCGGCACCGCCCTGCGGCGGCGCCGGGGCCGTCGCCGTCGCGGCCCGCGTTTTCCCCGGAGAGGGCCGGGAATGCGGGCCGGGAAGTCTCGCCGAGGGGAGGACGCGGTGGCGTACCCGAACATGCCCTCTGCCGGCGGCGTGCGCCGCCACGCGGTGGCCGGCGCCCCGCTGCTCTGCGACGCCCGGGAACACGGCCTGGTCGGCGACGGGGCGGCCAACGACCAGCCGGCGCTCGCCGCGCTGGTGGACCGGCTCGGCGACGCGTACGCCGCCGACGGTCGGGCCCGGATCATCTACTGCCCGCCCGGGGTCTACTCGATGCGGGACTCGGGCACCGTGTGGCGTTCCGGGGTGTCGCTCGTCGGCGCCGGCCCGGGGGCGACCCGCTTCGTGCTCAGCAACGCCGGCAACCGGGCCGACCCGGCGCCGCTGGCCTTCTACACCACGATCGAGCACGGCGCCGACCGGGACCGGCACCTGGCGGACTGCACCTTCGCCGACTTCGAGATCGACGGCTCCGAGGTGGCGTCCGCCGACTACAACCCGCTGGCCAAGGGCCTCGGCCTGCAGTACGTCGTCCGCGGCGTCTTCCGCAACCTGTACATCCACCACACCGCCGCCACCGGCCTGGGCTGCGACTTCCTCCAGGACTGCCTGATCGACGGGGTGCTGGTCACCGGGTGCGGGCGGCAGGACAACGGCACCGAGATGGGCGGCGCGGGCATCGGCGTCGGCATCGGCGGCTGGGGCAGCGTCGAGCGGTTCAACATCGTCAACTGCAGCGCGGTCGCCAACGCCACCAACGGCATCTTCCTGGAGTTGCAGGAGGCGGACCACCTGCGCCCACGGGGAGTACGGATCATCGGCTGCCACGCCCAGGGCAACCGCTTCGGCATCTCCGACTGGGGCGCGAACGGCCTGATCGTCTCGGCGTGCACCATGACCGGCAACCTGGAGGCGGGCTTCCACGTCTCGGCGAAGGGCACCACGCACACCGCCGGCCGGGGCGGCATCCTCACCGACTGCGTCATCGACGGCAACCTGCGCGACGGGGTCAGCATCGGCAACACCCCCGGCCCGTACACGATCCGCGGCAACCGGATCAGCGGCAACGGCCGGTACGGCTACCACCAGCGCAACCTCGGCGGGTCCGAGGAGCACGTCGCCGAGGAGATCGTCATCGAGAGCAACGACTTCTACGGCAACAGCGCCGACGCCATCCGCATCGACCGCCCGGTGCGCGACGCCATCCTGGTCGCCAACCGGATCCGCAACAACGGGCGGCGGTGGGCGCCGGCGACGAGCGAACACGGCGACTCGGTGCGGTACACCGAGAAGTCGGTGGTGAACCGGCGGGCGAAGTGGCCGAACGACGGCCACCGGGGCAAGGTGGTGCGGGTCGGTGAGCGGATCGCCGTGGTGGCGGCCAACGACGACACCGAGCTCACTCTCGCGCCGATCCGGCCGGACTCCCCGAGCGGGTGGAGCGGGGCCACTCCGGCGCCGGGCACCCCGTACGAGCTGCCCGCCGGGCCGCCGGTGCGGGCCGGCATCGCGATCAACGCGGCCGTCGAGTCGGCCACCATCCGGGGGAACCGGATCTGGGACAACCGCGAGCCGAGCACCCAGAACCACGGCCTGTGGATCACCGAGCGGGGCAGCTGCGTGGACTGCCGGGTGGAGGACAACGACCTCGCCGGCAACGCGGACTCCGCCATCCGGATGGACACCCCGCCCGTCGGCGGCCGGTGGGAACGCAACCACGGCGACGACGCCTGGACGTGAGCGTGCGGCGTCGGGGTGCCGCCTGGTCGTGGACGTGCGGCGTCGGGGTGACGCCTCAAGGTGCGCGTGCGGCGTCGGCGGCGACGCGCGTCGTGCCGCGCACCGCCTCGTCGCCGCCGAACCGCCCGGGGCGGGGCACCGGGGACGCGCCGGGAGGCCGGGGGCCGGCGGCGGCGCGTCGGACGATCCCGGACGGATCCGGAAGTCGGAGCGGGCTGCCCCATTCCGCGCAGGGCGGTAAATGCCTCCCATAATTGCTTTCCCCATTCCGCCGAAATTGCGCGCCCGTCCGGCGCGGCGTGGAGAGAATGTGGCTGAGGGACACCAATTAACGGGGGGACGCATCATGGAGTTGAGGCGGCGACTGACGGTGCTGGCCGTGACCATCGCGGCAGCGCCGTTGGCCCTCGGCGGGTGCACCGCCGACCGCAAACCGGGTGCCGGGCCGGCCGAGGGGCGGGCGGCGGCCGCACCGGAGCTGACCGTGACGCCCGCCGACCGCGCCCGCGAGGTGCCGATCAGCGCCGAGGTGGGGACCGCGGTCAGGAACGGGAAGGTCACCGCCGTCCGGATCACCGACGACACGGGCGCGCAGGTCGAGGCGGAGCCCCGGGAGGACGGTTCGGGCTGGGTGCCGAAGGCGCCCCTGAAGCCGCGGCGCACCTACACCGCGGAGGTGACGGCCACGGGGGACTCGGGGAGGACGACCACCCGCAAGACCACCTTCACCACGATGCCGAAACCGACGAAGCCAGAAATCACCAGCACGTTGTACTTTGCCGGTAATCGGACGTACGGCACCGCCATGCCGGTGACCGTGGCGTTCGACCCGCCCATTCCGAAAGAGGCCAGGGGCGACGTGCAGCGCCGTTTGTTCGTGAAGACGGATCCGCCGCAGCCGGGTGCCTGGTCGTGGGTGTCCGACGGCAGTCAGGCCTATTACCGGGCCCCCGACTTCTGGCGCCCGGGGACCAGCATCAGCGTCCGGGCCGGGCTGGAGGGCCTGCCGATCGGCAAGGACCGGGTCGGTGACTCCGACCGCACCGCCACCTCCAAGATCGGTCGGCAGGTGGCCCTGGAGATCGACAACGCGACCAAGCGGATGTCGGTGCTGCGGGACGGCAAGGTGGTCCGCAAGATCCCGGTCAGCATGGGCAAGCCGAGCACGCCGACCTCCAGCGGCAAGATGGTGATCATGGAGAAGCACGAGTTCACGACGTTCGACACCCGGGGTTCGGCCGACCCCTACGTGGTCGACGTCGAGGACGCCCAGCGGCTCACCTGGGGCGGCGAGTTCATCCACGCCGCGCCCTGGTCGGTGGGGGACCAGGGCAGCACCAACGTCTCGCACGGCTGCACCAACGTGTCCAACGAGGCCGCGGACTGGCTGATGGGCGTCACGCAGGTCGGCGACCTGGTCACCATCAAGGGCACCGAGGTCGAGTTGACCGAGGGCAACGGCTGGACGGCCTGGAACGTCAGCTGGGACGAGTTCGTCAAGGGCAGCGCGCTGCCCGTGCCGGCCGGCCTGCGGCCGACCCCGTCGGCCGCGCCGCACCCGGGTGCGGTGGCCGGGGGCTCGCCGGTGCCGGCGCCGTCCGTGCGCGGTGGCTGATCCGACGGTACGCACACCCGGGGACCGGTCCGCCGCCCACGCGGGCCGGTCCCCGGCGCGTCGGGCGTCGCGGCTCAGCCCAACGGCACCCGGGCCACTCCGGGCCCGGTGAGGCTGCCCAGCCACAGGTGGTCGCCGTGCTGGCGGACGCCGGTGATCATGTCGTAGGTCCCGCGCGGACCGTGCAGGGTGCGCAGCACCCGTCCCTCGCCGTCGACCAGGGCCACCAGGCCGTAGCGCAGCGGTTTCGGCTGCACCGCCGCCGGCAGCACCGCCACCAGTTGCCGCAGCCGGGGGTGGGGCAGCAGCCGCTCCACCGCCGGCACCCGGGGGCTCGGCAAGGCGATCCAGTACGTCCCGTCGCCCACCGGGGTGAGGTTGTCCGGGTACGCCGGCAGGTCGGCCAGCACGGTGACCGCGCCGTCGGCCAGCGCGACCCGCACCAGCCGGTGGGTGGCGGTCTCGACCAGCATCAGCGCCGACTCGTCCGGGGTGAGCGCGAGCCCGTTGGGGAAGTGGAACCCGGCGCGGACGACGTCGGTGCGCCCGCTGCGCGGGTCGTACGCCAACACCCGCCCGTTGGGCCGGTGTTCCAGCAGGTCCCGCTTCCAGTGCGAGAGCGGGAAGCGGTCGGAGGAGTCGGTGAAGTAGACGGTGCCGTCGCGGGCGACGGTGGCGTTGTCGGCCAGGTGCGCCCTCGCCCCGAGCCCGCCCAGCTCGCGTACCACCCCGTCGCCGGTCACCCGCAGCAACCCCCGGTACGCGTCGCAGACCACGAGGCTGCCGTCGCGGGGGTCGACCTCCACGCCCAGCGGCCGGCCCCCGGTGTCGGCGAGCGGCCGGGGCCAAGTGCCGGGTGGCGCGTCCACCGGCCACCACCAGAGCCGGCCGTCCGCCGCGCCGCTGACCACCCGCCTGGACGGGTCGACCACCACGTCCTCCGGGCCGGACACCCCGTCGGGCAGGGGCAGCAGCTCGACCGAGTCGAGCCGCCGGTCGGCGGGCGCCCACGGCCCGTCGAGCGGCGGCGGGACCGTGGCGGGCTCGCGCACGGGGCGGATCAGCCGGGGCGCGCGGGGGCGGGAGGCGACCATCGGCTCATTCTCGCCGCCGAGGTCGCCGCCCGCAGGCCCCGCGTCGCGTCATCCCTGAGGGGGATCCGGGAGGCCCCGGGTATGACCCTGGACGTACCCCGATCCGGTCCCTCAGCAGGGCGGAAATGTCGGTGGTGGGGGATAGGTTCGTCGGTATGGAACAGCGCGACGACCGGCTCCACGTGGAGATCACCGTGGCCGACCACGAGGTGGAGGTGCGGGCGACCGGCGAGGTCGACATCGCCACCGTCGCCACGTTCCGCTCCGCGCTCTGGGCCGCTCCGGCCCGGCCCGTGCTCCGGCTCGATCTCTCCGGCGTCCGCCTGCTCTCCGCCGCCGGGGTGCGGGCGCTGGTCGCCGCGCACCTGCGCGTGCGCGCCCGAGGCGGGGAGCTGGTGCTGCTCCGCCCCGACCCGGTGGTCGAGCGGGTGCTGCGGGCCACCGGCCTGCACCGGGTCATCCCGATCGTGGGCCCGTGCGCCGACCGGGAGCTGGTGCCCTGCTGACCCTCCCGGCGCCCGAGACCCAGGGCGGCGCGGCGTGCGGGCCGGTGCCGACGGCGTCGTCCGCCATCCGCACCGGCCCGTGGCCGAGTGGTTCGCCCGTCCGCTGGGCGCCTGGCCCGTGCGCGGAGCGGTTCACCGTCCGCCGGGCGGTTCGTTCCTGCGCGGAGCGGTTCGCCCGTGCGTCGAGCGGTTGACCGCCGCTCGGCGGCTCACCGCCCGCTCAGGGGGCTCGCCGTCCGCTCAGCGGACGCCGAGCAGGTCGACGACGAAGACCAGGGTCTCGCCCGGCTTGATGACGCCACCGGCGCCCCGGTCGCCGTAGCCCAGGTGCGGCGGGATGGTCAGGCGGCGCCGACCGCCGACCCGCATGCCCACGACGCCCCGGTCCCAGCCGGAGATGACCTGCCCGCCGCCGAGCGGGAAGTCGAACGCCTCGCCCCGGTTCCACGACGAGTCGAACTCGCGGCCGGTGGAGTGGGCGACCCCCACGTAGTGCACGCTGGCCAGCTGCCCCGGCTGGGCCTCCGGCCCCTCGCCGACGGTGATGTCCTCGATGACGAGGTCGGCGGGCGGCGCGCCCTCGATCGGACCCACCTCGGGCTTGCCCGAGCGGGCGCCTGCTGCCTGGTTCATTCGGGAGTCTCCTGCCGTTTCGGTCCTGATGTCCGTCACCCGAGATCCTGCCCGATGGCGTCCGGCCGATGCGTGGCGGTCCCGGAGACCCGCGGCGCGGCCGGTCGGGCGAGGCGCCGGCCGGGCCTCCCACCTGCCCGGACACGTCGGGCGGGCGGGAGACGCGACCGGCGGGGGCGTGCCGCGGTGAGGTGGG
>NZ_JBPQTK010000119.1:0-18746 GCF_051386315.1 Micromonospora sp. URMC 107 | reverse complement strand
GGCGCCCCGGTCGGTGACCGGGGCGCCCTTCGTGGCGTCGCGCGGGGACTACAGGCCGAGCTCGGCCTCGAAGTTGCCCGCCTCCAGCCGCTCCTTGACCGCGACCAGGAAGCGGGCGGCGTCCGCGCCGTCGATCAGCCGGTGGTCGTACGACAGGGCCAGGTAGACCATCGACCGGACCGCGACGACCTCGCCCAGCTCCGGGTCGTTGACCACGACCGGACGCTTGACCACGGCACCCGTGCCGAGCATCGCCGACTGCGGCGACGGCACGATCGGGGTGTCGAAGAGGGCGCCCCGGCTGCCGGTGTTGGTCAGCGTGAAGGTCGCCCCGGCGATCTCGTCCGGGCTGATCTTGTTGGTCCGGGTGCGCTCGGCCAGGTCGGCGATCCGCTTGGCGATGCCGCCCAGGTTCAGGTCACCGGCGCCGTGGATCACCGGCACCATCAGACCCCGCTCGGTGTCCACGGCGATGCCGAGGTGCTCCGAGTCCGGGTAGGTGATCGTCCCGGCGTCGAGGTCCATGCTGGCGTTGACGATGGGGTACGCCTGCAGCGCCTCGACCGCCGCGAGGGCGAAGAACGGCAGGAACGACAGCTTCACGCCGTGCCGCTGCTGGAACGACTCCTTGGCCTGCGCCCGCAGCTTGGCGATCCTGGTGACGTCCACCTCGACCACCGTGGTCAGCTGCGCCATCTCGTGCAGCGACTGCTGCATCCGCTTGGCGATCGTCGCCCGGATCCGGGGAAGCTTCTCGGTGCTGCCGCGCTTGGCGCTCGGCTGGAGCTTGGCGGCGGGCTTGGCCGGAGCCGCCGCCGCGGCGGGCTGCTGCGCCGGGGCCGGCGCGGCCTTGGCGGCCTTCGCCTTCTCCGCCGCCTCCAGCACGTCCTGCTTGCGGATCCGGCCGCCGACGCCGGTGCCGTTGACCGAGGAGAGGTCGACGCCGTGCTCGCTGGCCAGCTTGCGCACCAGCGGGGTCACGTAGCCGGCGGCCTCCTCGCCGCCGCCTTGGGCGGGCGCCGACGGGCGCTGCGGGGACGGGGTCGGGGCCGACGGCACGGCCTTCTGCTCGGCCTGCGCGGGCCGAGCCGAGGTCTCGGCCTCCGCCGACGGCTCGTTGTACGACATGCCGGGGGTCGGCTCCTCGACCTTGGGCTCCGGCTTGGCCTCGGCCTTCGGCTCGGGCTTCGGCTCCGGCTTGGCCTCCGCCTTCGGCTTGGGCTCGGCCTTCGGCTCCGGCCTGGCCTCGGCCGGGGCGGCGCCGGCGGCACCGATCACGGCCAGGTCGGCGCCGACCGCGGCGGTCTCGTCCTCGGGGACCTTGATCTCCAGGACCGTGCCGGCCACCGGCGACGGGATCTCGGTGTCGACCTTGTCGGTGGAGACCTCCAGCAGCGGCTCGTCCACCTCGACGGTGTCACCGACCTGCTTGAGCCAGCGGGTGACGGTGCCCTCGGTGACGCTCTCGCCGAGAGCCGGCATCTTGACCGGGGTGCCCTCGCCCGACGGCGCCGGCGCGGCCTGCTCCTGCGGCTCCTCGACGGCCGGCTGCTCCGCCTCGGCCTGCGGCTCCTCGGCGGCCTCGGCGGCCTCCTCGGCCGGCTCCTCCTGCTGCGGGGCGGCCTCGCCGCCGCCGGTGGACTCGCCCTCGCCCGCGATCACGGCCAGCTCGCTGCCGACCTCGGCGGTCTCGTCCTCGCCGACCACGATCCGGCTCAGCACGCCCGCCGCCGGGGACGGGATCTCGGTGTCGACCTTGTCGGTCGACACCTCGAGCAGGGGCTCGTCGACCTCGACGGTGTCGCCCTCCTGCTTGAGCCAGCGCGTGACGGTGCCCTCGGTGACGCTCTCACCGAGCCGGGGCATGGTGACCGATACCGGCATCTTCAAAGACTCCTTCGTTCCCCTGGTGGGATCATCGCCCGTCGCCGGACGCCGCGGTTGTCGTGATCAGGCGTGTGCGTGCAGCGGCTTGCCGGCGAGCGCCAGGTGCGCCTCGCCCAGGGCCTCGTTCTGCGTCGGGTGGGCGTGCACGAGCTGCGCCACCTCGGCCGGGTACGCCTCCCAGTTGTAGATGAGCTGCGCCTCGCCGACCATCTCGCCGACCCGGGCGCCGACCATGTGCACGCCGACGACGGGGCCGTCCTCCACCCGGACGAGCTTGACGAAGCCGGCCGTCTTCAGGATCTGGCTCTTGCCGTTGCCGCCCAGGTTGTAGTTGTAGGTCTTGACCTTGTCGGCGCCGTACTGCTCCTTGGCCTTCGCCTCGGTCAGGCCGACCGACGCCAGCTCCGGGTCGGAGTAGGTGACGCGGGGGATGCCGACCTCGTCGATGACGGCCGGGTTCTGCCCGGCGATCTCCTCCGCGACGAAGATGCCCTGCTGGAAGCCCCGGTGGGCGAGCTGGAGGCCGGGCACGATGTCGCCGACGGCGTAGACGTTCGGCACGCTGGTGCGCAGCCGCTCGTCGGTCAGCACGTAGCCGCGGTCCATCTTGACGCCCTGCTCCTCGTAGCCGAGGTCGGCGGTGTTCGGGCCACGGCCGACGGCGACCAGCAGCAGCTCCGCCTCGACGGTGTCACCGCCGGCGATGGTGACCTTGACGCCCTTGTCGGTCTTCTCGACCTTCTCGAACGGCTTGCCGACCTTGAAGTTGATCTTCCGCTTGCGGAACGCCCGCTCCAGCGCCTTCGAGGACTCCTCGTCCTCGGCCGCGACCAGCCGGGGGAGCGCCTCGATGATCGTGACGTCCACCCCGAAGGACTTCCAGACGCTGGCGAACTCGACGCCGATCACGCCGCCGCCGAGCACGATGGCCGAGGCCGGGACCCGGTCGAGGGTGAGCGCGTGGTCGCTGGTGATGACCCGCTCGCCGTCGACCTCCAGGCCGGGCAGGCTCTTGGCGTACGAACCGGAGGCCAGGACGACGTTGCGGCCGGTGTAGCGCTTGCCGTCGACCTCGACGACGTTCTTGCCGACCAGCTTGCCGTGGCCCTCGACGATGGTGATCGACTTGTTGCCCTTGAGCATGCCCTGCAGGCCCTTGTAGAGCCGGGAGATCACGCCGTCCTTGTACGCGTTGACCCCCGCCATGTCGATGCCGACCAGCTCGGCCTTCACGCCGAACTGCTCCGACTCGCGGGTCTGGTCGGCGATCTCGGCCGCGTGCAGCAGCGCCTTGGTCGGGATGCAACCGTTGTGCAGGCAGGTGCCGCCGAGCTTGCCCTTCTCGACCAGCGCGACCTTCAGGCCCAGCTGGACGGCGCGCAGGGCGGTCGCGTAGCCGCCGCTGCCACCTCCGAGGATGACGATGTCGAAGGTTGCGTCGTTCGGCTCGCTCACGTCCAACTCCCAGGTCGCGTCACTGCTTCGGGGGTCACGGCGGGGTAACACGGACACACCCCACCTCGGTCATCTTGTCACCACCGCCCGCCGCCCGCGTAGTGAGGTGCCCAACGACACGTCCGTGGCACGTACGCTTGGCACTGGCTTCGATGACGCAGGGAAGGGGAGACGCTCGGTGGGACTGTTCCGGCGACGCAAGAAGACCCGGGCGGTCAGCCTCGACCGGGCCGCCGACCGCGCCGACCTGGAGCACCTCGAGGGCTTCGTCCGCAGCCGGCGCGGGGTCGAGGCGTACATCGAGCCGCGCACCACCGTCACCGAGACCACGGTCATGCTGATCGCCGACGACGGGGAGTGGACCCGCCGCCGCATCGACGGCCCCGACGGCGCCCGCCGCTTCGCGTACCGGATGGGCATCCCGGTCTACGACGTGCGGCTGATGGGCTACCCGCAGCGGATGCGCGACTACAACGAGCGCCGCAAGCGCCGCCCCGAGCTGTTCTGACCCGGCGTCGCGCGCCGGGGAACGGAAGAGGGCCCCTCGTCGACGAGGGGCCCTCTTCTTCCGCGTACGTCAGCCGTTGGCGGCGACGTCCTCCACGAGGTGCAGCAGCGTACGCACCGGCACGCCCGTGCCGCCCTTGGTCCAGTAGCCGGTCGGCTCGCCCGAGTGGTAGCTCGGGCCGGCGATGTCGATGTGCGCCCAGTCGACCTCGGCGGTGACGAACTCCCGCAGGAACACCCCGCCCTGGAGCATGTGCCCGGCCCGGTCCATGCCGGCGTTGACCTGGGAGATGTCGGCCACGTCGGAGTCCATGCCCTTGCGCACGTCGTCCGGCAGCGGCATCGGCCAGGCCGGCTCGCCGACCGCGTCGCCCGCGGTGCGGACCCGCTCGCACAGCTCGGGGGTGCCCATCACGCCGGCGATCCGCTTGCCCAGCGCGACGACCTGCCCGCCGGTGAGGGTGGAGGTCTCGAAGAGGTAGTCGCAGCCGTCCTCGCAGGCCCGCGCCATCGCGTCGGCCAGGATCATCCGGCCCTCGGCGTCGGTGTTGAGCACCTCCACCTTCTTGCCGTTGTACATGCTGATCACGTCGCCCGGCCGGTACGACCGCCCGGACGGCATGTTCTCCGCCATCGGCAGGTAGGCCGTCACGGCCACCGACGGCTTGAGCGCGGCGACCGCCAGCATGGTCGCGGCCACCGCGGCGGCGCCGCCCATGTCGGACTTCATCTCCCACATGCCCTGCGCCGGCTTGATCGAGATGCCGCCGGTGTCGAACGTGATGCCCTTGCCGACCAGCGCCACGCGCTTGCCGTTGCCGCCGCCGGCCGGGGTGTAGCTGAGCTTCACCAGGCGCGGCGGGGCCTCCGAGCCCTGCCCGACGGCGATGATGCCGCCGTACCCGCCGGCGGCCAGGGCGGCCTCGTCGAGCACCTCGACCGTCAGGCCGGCCTCCCGGGCGGCGTCCGCCACCGAGTCGGCGAAGGACGGCGGGCGCAGCTCGTTCGGGGCGGTGTTGACCCAGTCCCGGCTGCGCCGGACCGCGCCGCCGACCACCTGGGCACGGGCGATCTCGGCCTGTGCGCCGGCGTCACCGGCGTCCGGCACGGCGATCAGCACCTCCGCCACCGGCTCGCGCCGCGACGGCTGCGGCCGGGTCTTGTAGCCGGCGAAGCGGTAGCCGCCGAGCAGCGCGCCCTCCGCCACCGCGCGCAGCGCCGCCGGCGCGTCGGCGTCGTCCGGCAGGGGCAGCGCGAGCGCCACGCGCGGCGCGCCCGCGAGCGCCCGTACGGCCCCGCCGGCGGCCCGGCGCAGGGTCTCCGGTGCCGGGGCGGCGCCGGTCGGCTCCGGGCCGAGCCCGACGGCGGCGACCACCGGGGCGGTCACGGTGCCCAGCGTCGCCAGCTTGATCACCTCGCCGGGGGCACCGGTCGCGCCGAGCAGGGCCAGCGTCTCGGTCAGCCTGCCGTCGAAGGCGGCGGCGATGCTCTCCGCGCCGCTGGCCAGCAGCAGGGTCCCGGCCAGGCCGGCGGTGGCGTCCTGCTCTCCGGTCTGGCTGTGCAGGCCGATCACGATCGCGTCGACGGCGAGCTCGGCGGGGTCGGTGTCGACCAGGCTCAGGGTGGTGCTGGGCGATGTCACTGAAGCTACTCCGGGCGGGCCGGGCCGGTCGCGTCGTCGCGTACCGGCGATGGAGGTCTCCGGCGGAACGTACCCGCCGGAGGTCGGGGCTGTCCCGCCGACGGCTTCGACGGGTCCCGCCGATGCTAACCAGCCGTCCAGCTCCCGGTAAGTTCCCACCCATGACCGACGTGACCTCCGCCGCCGCCGCGACCCGGCTGCGCCGTTCTCCGCTGCACGAGCGGCACACCGCTCGCGGCGCCAAGTTCGCCCCGTTCGGTGGCTGGGAGATGCCGCTGGAGTACGCCGGGGGCGGGGTGCTGAAGGAACACACCTCGGTGCGGACCGGGGTGGGCGTCTTCGACGTCTCCCACCTGGGCAAGGCGCGGGTGACGGGGCCGGGCGCGGCGGAGTTCGTCAACGCCTGCCTCAGCAACGACCTGGGCCGGATCGGGCCGGGCCGGGCGCAGTACACCCTCTGCTGCGACGACGCCACCGGCGGCGTGGTGGACGACATCATCGCCTACCTGCACGCCGACGACCACGTCTTCCTCATTCCGAACGCGGCGAACACCGCCGAGGTGGTGCGCCGGCTCCGCGCCGCCGCCCCGGCGTCGGTCACGGTCACCGACGAGCACGAGGCGTACGCCGTCCTCGCCGTGCAGGGCCCGCGCTCGGCCGAGCTGCTCGACGCGTTGGGCCTGCCGACCGGGCACGACTACATGAGCTTCTCCACCGCGACGCTCAAGGGCGCCGCCGGGCCGGTCGAGCTGACCGTGTGCCGCACCGGCTACACCGGGGAGCTGGGCTACGAACTGGTGGTGCCGGCGGCCGACGCCGTCGCGGTCTGGGACGCGCTCTTCGCGGCGGGCCCCGACCTGCGCGCCTGCGGGCTGGCCGCCCGGGACACCCTGCGCACCGAGATGGGGTACCCGCTGCACGGCCAGGACCTGTCGCTGGAGATCACCCCGGTGCAGGCCCGCTCCGGCTGGGCGGTCGGCTGGGACAAGCCGGCCTTCTGGGGCCGCGACGCGCTGCTCGCCGAGAAGGCCGCCGGCCCGAGGCGTACGCTGCGCGGCCTGGAGGCGGTCGACCGGGCCATCCCGCGCCCCGGCATGGCGGTGCACGTCGGCGACGCGCAGGTCGGCACGATCACCAGCGGCACGTTCTCGCCCACCCGGAAGCAGGGCGTCGCCCTGGCGTTGCTGGACACCGCCGCGAACCTCGCCGACGGCGACCTGGTGGAGGTCGACATCCGGGGCCGCCGCGCCCAGATGCGCCTCACCCGCCCCCCGTTCGTGACCCCCTCGGTCAGGTGACCCGGGCCCCGCTCAGAGTGGGGGGCCGGGGCGTTCGCCGGCGTCGAGGACGGCCTGGGTCCAGCCGCCCTCGATGACGCCGGTGCCGTCGAGCACGGCCCAGTCGACGACGTCGGTGGCCTCCACGACGACCGGTGAGCCGATGCGCACGGTGGGGTCGGTGTTGGCGTCGCTGGCGCTGGCGGCCACGATCCGCTCCGGGGCGTCCCACGAGGTCACCCCGGCCCAGACGTACTCCGGGCCGTCGTCGCCGGGCAGGCCGTACTTGACCACGAGCTGCGTCTCCGGCGGGAGCTGGCCGGCGAGGAACCGGGCCCGGATGTCGCCCAGGCCGGCGCGGGCGGTGGCGACCGCCTTGCTCATCGCGTCGCCCGGCCGGGCGTAGCGCACGTCCGGCTGGATGCCGGCGAAGAGGGTGGCGCAGGCGGCGGCGTAGTAGCGGCCGTCCGGCCCCGCGTGCCCGGCCGGCGGGCGCAGGCTGAGGAACGAGTCGGCGTCGGGGTCGGTGGCCGGGTCCAGCTCCAGCCGCAGCAGCACCGGCGCCGTCGCGCCGTGCTGCTCCGGGTTGCCGTACGCCACCGCGATGTCGTGCCCGGTCACCGTGGCCAGCACCGGCAGCTGCACGAACGCGGGCACCTCCTCCCCGGAGAGCCCGTCGGTCCAGTCCCGCAGCAGCCGCCGGGCGGCGCCCGTCATGACCGCGCCCCAGGCGCGGGTCAGGTGGTCCGGCACGCCCTGGGTCTGCAACTCCAGCAGCCCGAAGCGGCGCAGCCCCTTCGTGGTGAACCAGAGCCCCTCGGCGTCGGAGGAGTAGGGGACCAGCACCCAGTCGACGAGCCGGATCCGCCCCTGGGCGTCGGGCAGCGAGCGCAACGCCGTCGCCGGGTCGAGGAACTGGAGGCCGAAGACGTCCACCACGTCGCCGTCGACGGACTCGGCGACGGCGGCGGCCACCGCCCGGGCCGCCCACTCGTGGGCCGGCGGCCAGCCGGGCCGGTACTCGGCCTGCACCACGACCAGGTGGCTCGCGGCGGCCAGCCGGGCGAGCTGCGCCTCGGTGGCGCCGAACGCGGTGAGCAGGTCCGGCGGCAGCTCCGGGAACTCGGCGATCGGCCGGGTGTCCACGCTCATCAGCGGGCTGTCGAGCATCTGCCGCGCCAGCCCGTGCACCGGCTCGGCCAGCCGGCCGCTGAGCCGGGCCACGGCGGTCTTCGCGCTCACCTTCGGCAGCCCCGTCATGGGCACCAGGTAGGTCGCGCTCAGCGACTCCGGAACCGGTACGGGCAGGAAGTCGTCCGTGATGAGCATGTCGTCCCCCGGATGGCCGCGCCGGTGCTGTCGTGGGAGAACGCTACCCGGCGCGGTGTGCCCCGTTCAGCCGGACAGCACCACTCCCAGGTAGACCAGCGTGGTGACCACCTCGACGGTCGCGCCGAGCACGTCGCCGGTGACGCCGCCGAGCCGGCGTACCACGTGCCGCAGCAGCCCCACCGCGACGGCGAGGGCGACGGCGACGGCGAGCGGCCCCTGCCACGGGCGGCCCGGCACGGCCGCGAGCGCCGGCAGCGCGACGGCCACCGCCCCGACGGCCAGGGCGACCGGCCCGACGGTGCCCGCGACCAGCGCGCCGAGCCCCTCCGGGCGGGCGGCCGGCACCCCGCGCCGGCAGGCCACCGCCACCCCGAGCCGACCGGCGGCCGTCGCCGCGACCACCGCCGCGAGCGCCGCGGGCCACGACCGCCCCGCCAGCTGCGCGAGGGCGGCCGTCTGCACCAGGAGTACGACCACCAGCGCGACCACCCCGAACGGGCCCACGTCCGGCTTCTTCATGATCTCCAGCGCGGCCGCCCCCCGCCGGTACGACCCCAGCGCGTCCACGGTGTCGGCCAGCCCGTCCAGGTGCAGCCCCCGGGTGAGCAGCGCCCCGGCGCCGACGGTCACCGCCGCCGCGACCAGCGGGGGCGCGAGCGCACCCGGGAGCAGCAGGATCCCGGCGAGGACGACGCCGAGCAGCGCGCCGGCCGCCGGGGCGAGCGCCATCGCCGTCCCCGCCACCGACCGGTCGATGCGACCGGCGCGGACCGGCAGGGTGGTGAAGGTGGTCAGCGCCAGCCGCGCCCCGTCGGCGAGCCGCGACTCAGCCGGCACGCCGGCCGGACGGGTCCACCGGTTCCGTCCCCGGCCCGGTGCTGGTGGGCCCGGGACCCGCCGGCTCCGGTTCGCGGAAGTCGGGTTCGGTACTGGTCGGTCCGGGGCCGGCGGGTTCCGGCTCGCCGAAGTCGGGCTCGTCGGTCTCCGGCTCGCCGTCCTCGCCGCCGCCGAGCGACGGGTGGGCCGGCAGCGCGGCGGCCAGCGCCAGCACCGAGCGCAGCAGCGGCAGCGCGGCCAGCGCGTTCGCGCCCTCGCCCAGGTCGAGCCGCAGGTCGAGCAGCGGCGTCAGGCCGAGCACGTCGGCGCCGAGCTGCACGGCCGGGTGCCCGCCGTGGTCGGCCAGCAGGCACCAGTGCCGGGCCTGCCCGGCCAGGTCGCGGGTGACCATGGCGGCGGCCACCCCGACCGGCCCGTCGAGCATGACCGGCACCCGGCGGGCGGTGGCGCCGAGCAGGACGCCGGTCGCCACGGCGACGTCCCCGCCGCCCAGCTCGGCCAGCACGTCCTTGGCGCTGCGCGGCGAGTGCCGGGTCCGGTGCAGGGCGTCCCGCACCGCCGCGCACCGCCGCATCCACGCCGCGTCGTCGATCTCGCCCGAGTCGGTGACCACCCGCCTGAGCACCGCCGGCGCCTCCGCGCCCGCCGTCGCCACCAGCACCGCCGCCGCGGCGGCCTCGGTGCCGGCGCCACACGCCCCGAGTACCAGCAGGCGTACGCCCGCGTCGGCGGCCTCCTCGGCGAGCCGCCAGCCGTACCGCAGGGCGGCCTCGACCTGCTCCCCGGTCAGCGTCGGCTCGGCCTCCATGGGTGCGGACTCCGGGGCCTGCACCACCTGGAGCTCGGCGCCGCTCTCGGCGGCCAGCCGGGCGAGCGCCCCCTGGCCGGCGCGGGCCTGCCGGGCCCGGCGCGCCGACTCGCCCGCCACGGTGCCGGCGGCGGCGCCGCCGAGGTGGTCGCCGTGCAGCAGCAGCACCCGCACCGAGCCCCACGGGGCCGGCGTGACGGTGCCCTGGGTGGCGGCGGCGAACCCGACCGCCCGCTCCAGCACGCCCAGCCCCGCCCCGGGCACGTCCAGGGTGGCGAGCCGCTCGATCGCCTGCGGGCCGGTGTACTCGTCGGGCATGGGCAGTTCCATGCCGGGCTGGATGACCAGGCCGGTGGCGACCATCGGCAGCGCCATGGTCGGGGCGGCCCAGGCGGTGCCGTTCGGCTCGGCACCGGCCGTCGCGGGCGCGGCCGGCGGCGGGGTGTCGGGGGTGAGCACGTCCGGGGAGGGTTCCGGCGCCTGCGCCGGCCCACCCGTGGCGGGTGCCCGCGTCGGACCGGCCTGCGGGGGCCCGGCCTGGGTGGGGTTGGCCTGCGCGGGGCCGGCCTGCACGGGCACGGTGGCCGGCTGCGGGGCGCCCGGCTTCAGCCAGGCCGCCTGGCCGGCGACCACGAGGACCACGGCGTCGCAGGCGTCGGCGACCGCCCGGTTGGCCGCCCCGAGCGCGTCGGTGAAGGCCCGCCCGAGCGGGGTGGTGGGCACCAGGGAGAGCCCGACCTCGGGGCTGACCAGCACCAGCCGGGCCGAACAGGAGCGGACCGCCGCCGCCAGTTCGGCGATGGTGGCGGTGTCGTCCGCCGGCTGGTGGGCCGGGTCGAGCAGCACGGTCGCCCAGCCGCCGAGGTCGTCGACGAGCAGCGTCTCGTTCGGCCCGGCGGAGGTGATCACGTCCGCGAGGCGGCGCGGGTCGTCCGCGGTCTCCTCGGTGGTCCAGGTCTCCGGCCGACGGGCGCGGTGCGCCGCCAGCCGGGCCGCCCACTCCGCGTCCTCGGCGGGCGCGTCGGCGGCGGTGGCCACGTAGCGGACCGTCGGCGCGTCGGCGACCAGTGACTCGGCGAACTCGGACTTGCCGGACCGGATACCGCCGAGCACCAGGACCGTGTGCCACCCGTCAACGGACATGCCCGTACTTTAGAGCCAGCGCCCGGGTGCGGCCCCCCGGAGGTGCGGGTGCGACCGGCCCCTCATCGGGTGAGCGGTTCCGACCGGCCGGCGAGCAGCCGGACGCCGGCCCACACCGACCAGCCGACGAAGGACGGGACCAGCACGAGCAGCGCCAGCACGCTGACCAGGAGGCTGAGCCACCCCAGCCCGGGGGCGGCCATGCCGAGGTGCAGGCCGACGGGCACCCCCAGCAGGCCGGTGCCGGCGGCGGCGCCGAGGGCCCCGAGCGCGGTCGGGCCGTGCCCCCGGAGGAGCGCCCCCACGCCGTGGTGCAGCAGCCAGCCACCCGGGGCGAGGCCGGCGACGAGGGCGACCGTGCCGGCCAGTTGGTCACCGGCTCCCGCGGCCCCGATCCCGACGCCCAGGGCGCCGGCGGCCATCGGGCCGGTGCCGGCGAAGAGGGCGACCAGGGCCGCCAGCAGGTGGTGCCGGGCCCCGCCACCGCGCCGTCGGGCCCGGTGGAAGCAGCTCGCCGCGACGGCCGGCAGCATGCCGCAGGGGGAGACCAGGAACAGGAACTCGGCGGTCTCCTCGCCGAGCACCGGCGTCAGCGCGAGCGCGGCCACCATGACGACCGGGACGGCGAGCAGCCCGGCCCCCGCGCACGCCGAGACCGGCCAGCTCAGCGGCGGGTCCGCCGGCCGGGCGGCCAGCCGCTGCTGCCAGGCCAGGACGGGCAGCTTGACCAGGGTGTCGACGGCGTACCGGTAGCGCAGCGGCGGCGGGGCGTCGAGCAGCACGGCGAGCGCCTCCTCGCGCCAGCGGGCCCGACCGCCGCGGGGGAGCAGCACCGCGGCGGCGGCCAGCGCGCCCGCCAGGAGCCGGTCCGTCAGCCCGCGCACGACACGCTCCCGGCGGCGCTCGCGGGGCCGGCCAGCCGGCGTCGGCCACGGGCTCGTTGCCGCGCGTCGACCTCGGCGAGTGCCGCTCGTGCCTGGGCGACCCCGTCGCCGGCCGGGGCGGCCGGCCCGCCGGTCAGCCGGTAGTAGCGGCGGCGGGGACGGCCCTCGGCGTGTCGGTCGATCTGCTCCCACCGGCTGTCGACCCAGCCGGCCGCCTCCAGCCGCGCCATGATCGGGTAGATCGTCCCAGGTGGCAGCCCGGTCGCCTCGACGATCTCCAGCCCGTAGCGCTCCCGGGCGGGGTCGGCGAGCAGGGCGCGCAGCACCAACTGCACCTGAAGGGTCAGCCTCATGCTCGTACTCTATATAGGGTCCGGCCGTCCCGTCAGCCCCGGTCCGGCCGCTCTTCCGTGGCGGTCGCGGGACGGGCGGGGCGGCCCTAGCGGGGTGTCTGGTACTGGAAGTCGTTGGGGTTGACCGCCGCCGGCTTCGGGTCCTCCTGCCAGGCGCCCTCGCCGGGCCGGGCGACGAGGGCGTCCAGCAGGTCCTCCCGTTCCATGTGCGCGGCCCCCACGATGCCGCCGCGTACCGCCATCGCCCGCAGCGCCTCGGTGTCCTTGTCGTGCAGCGGTTCGTCCATCGTCGCCCCCTCCAGGCCCGTCGGCGGTCCGCGACCGCCCCGTCGCGCGTCAGGAGGCCCATACCCGGACCGGGACCGACGAACCCCACGCCACCCGGGCGGCGCGCGGTTCCTCGGCCCGGCCGTCCCGGCCGCCGGACGGATGTCGGGCCGCCCCGCGCCCGGCCGACTACGCTGGCGGGGGTTCGTCCCACGGGACATCAGCGGCGAGGGGAGACGCGGCATGGCGTGGAGCTGGCGGTACGAGGGCGCGAACGGTGAGTCGGTCGAGGGGCCGGCGGAGTCGTTCAGCAGCCAGGCGGACGCCGAGTCCTGGATCGGTCAGGCCTGGCGGGAGCTCGCGGCGTCCGGCGTCACCTCGGTCGCGCTCGTCGAGGACGACCGGGTGGACTACCGCATGAGCCTGCTGCCTCCGGCGGAGTGATGGCCGGCGACCGCCCGGGAGGCGAGCCGCTGGTGCTCGGCGTACCCCGGGCGGCGTTCCGGCCCAGCCCGGTCTTCCTCGCCCTGGTCGCGCTCTTCGTGACCAGCGGGGTGCTCACCTGGAACGGGTTCGGCAACGTCCGGCTCGACGTGTTCCTCTTCGTCGTGTCCGGCTGGCTGGTCTCGCTCTGCCTGCACGAGTACGCCCACGCCGTCGTCGCGTTCCGGGCCGGCGACCGCAGCGTCGCCCACCGGGGCTACCTGACGCTCAACCCGCTGAAGTACAGCCACCCGCTGCTGTCGATCGCGCTGCCGGTGGTGGTCGTGCTGCTCGGCGGCATCGGCCTGCCCGGCGGGGCGGTCTGGGTGGACCGGCACGCCATCCCGGGGCGGCTGCGGCACACCCTGGTCAGCCTCGCCGGCCCGGCCACCAACGTGCTGTTCACGCTCGTCCTGGTGCTCGCCGTACGCCTCGGGGCCGCCGGCGGCGGGCCCGTCGAGTTCTGGGCGGCCGTGGCGCTGCTGGCGTTCCTCCAGCTCACCGCGAGCGTGCTCAACCTGCTCCCGGTGCCCGGTCTGGACGGCGGCAACATGATCCAGCCGTGGTTGAACCCGCAGTGGCGCAGGATGTACGACCTGTTCGCCCCGTTCGGCTTCATCCTGCTGTTCGCGCTGCTGTGGAACCCGCGCATCGGCGGCTGGTTCTTCGACGCGGTCTTCGCCGTCGGCGACTTCCTCGGCCTGCCCCCGTGGCTCTACGCCCTCGGCCTGGACCTGGCCCGCTTCTGGCAGGGCTGACCGACGCCCCGCCCCGGGCCCGGCGTGCGGTGGCGCTGTCCGGCCCGGCCGGCCGCCTCGACGGGGCCGGCCGGGCCGGGACGCGTCACGGACGCTCGGCGGGAGACTCCGTGCGGGCCGGGTCGCGCTCGACGATCGGGTCGATGATCTCGTCGATCGCCTTGAGCAGCTCGGCGTCGAGCTTCACGCCGGCCGCCTTGACGTTGTCGTGCACCTGCTCCGGGCGGGAGGCGCCGACGATCGCCGAGGAGACGTTCGGGTTCTGCAGCACCCAGGCGACGGCGAGCTGCGCCATGCTCAGCCCGGCCTGCTCGGCCAGCGGCTTGAGCCGCTGCACCCGGGTCAGCACCTCGTCGGTCATGAACCGGGAGATGAAGCCCGCCCCCGACTTCTCGTCGGTGGCCCGGGAGCCGGCCGGCGGCGGCTGACCCGGCAGGTACTTGCCGGAGAGGACGCCCTGGGCGATCGGCGACCAGACGATCTGCCCGACACCCAGCTCCTCGCTGGTGGGGACGACCTCGGACTCGATGACCCGCCAGAGCATCGAGTACTGCGGCTGGTTGGAGACCAGCGGGATGTGCAGCTCCCGGGCGAGCTGGTGGGCCTCGCGGATCTGCGACGCCTTCCACTCCGAGACGCCGATGTAGAGCGCCTTGCCGGAGTGCACGACGTCGGCGAAGGCCTCCATCGTCTCCTCGAGCGGCGTGCTGTAGTCGTACCGGTGGGCCTGGTAGAGGTCCACGTAGTCGGTGCGCAGCCGGCGCAGCGAGCCGTTGATCGACTCCATGATGTGCTTGCGGGACAGGCTCCGGTCGTTGCGGCCCGGCCCCGTGGGCCAGTACACCTTGGTGAAGATCTCCAGCCCCTCGCGCCGCTCGCCCTCCAGCGCGCGGCCCAGCACGTCCTCGGCGCGGGTGCCCGCGTACACGTCGGCCGTGTCGAAGGTGGTGACGCCGACGTCGAGGGCGGCCCGGACGCAGGCGAACGCCGCGTCCTCCTCGACCTGCGAGCCGTGGGTGATCCAGTTGCCGTACGAGATCTCGCTGACCATCAGGCCGGAACGGCCCAGGTGACGGAATTCCATGAGTCGACCCTAGCCCGTTCGGATCATGCCCACCGCTCGTGGCGGGCCCCGGTGTCGCTCAGAGCACGGGGCTGGTGTCGACGAGCAGCCGCTCGATCTCGGCGACGACCTCGTCGCGGTCGCGGTGCACCGGCTCGATCAGCGGCTCACCCCGGCGGTCGAGCGCCCCCCAGCGGCCCATGCCGTCGCCGACCAGGAACGCGACCGGGTGGATGACCAGCGCCGGATGGGTGGGCGGGACCAGCACCCTGCCGGCCCGGTTCACCACGCCGCGTCGGCCGGCCACGTCCACCACGGCCAGCCCCTCCTCGGTGAAGCCGTCGACGTACCGGCCGTCGGCCAGCACGGTGGAGAAGCCGTGGTGCCGGGTGGGCACCACGATCCGGCCGTTGCGGTCGACCGCCCCCCAGCCGTCCCGGCGGACCACGGCCACGCCGCGCTGGAACGGGCGTACGTCCGCGAAGCCGTGCGGCACCACCACCTCGCCGGTGGCGTCGATCGCCACCCAGCCCGCGTCGCCGCCCTCGGACACCCAGGCCAGCCCGTCGGAGAACGAGCGGACCACCGGGTACGACGGTTCGAGCACCGTGGCACCGGTGCGGTCGACCAGCGACCACCGCTCGGCCTCGGGGCGCCGCACCCAGGCCAGCCCGTCGCGGAACGGCTGCGCCTCCGCGTACTCGGCCGCGATCACCATGTCGCCGTCCGGGTCGGAGAAACCCCACAGGTCGCCGTCGCGGGCCGGCGCCGGGGGCCGGTCACGCTCCAGCACATCCTCGCGGCTGCGGGGGTACGGCCCGAAGCCCGTCTCCGCGACCCGCTGCGCCACCGCGTCGAGGCTCAGCCGGATCCGGGACTGCAACTCGGGGTCCTGGGTGCCCCGCAGGTCCAGAGCCCGCTCGAAGTGGTGGCATGCCTCCATCAGCCGGCCCTGGTCGTAGCAGGACCGCCCGGCGTGCTCGTGCAGCACCGCGCGCAGCCGGTCGGGCAACTCGGTGGAGTTGGCCTCGGCGAAGAGCCGGTCGGCCTCGACGTACTCGCCGCGCCAGCGCAGCACGTGCGCCAGCCGCGCCTGGGCCACCGCCGTACGCCGCAGTTCCCCGGTGGCCTCGGCGTAGGTGAGCGCGAGCCGACCGTCCGCTAGGGCGTCGTCCAGCTCGCCGAGGATCCGGGACACCACCGCCCGCAGGCTGAGCAGCCGGGCGCGCGACTTGTTGTCCACGGCCGCGCCCAGCTTCTCGGTCAGCCGCCTCCGTATCGTCCGGAACTCGTCCGGCTCCTTGACGATCTCCCGGAGGGTCGCCGGGTCGAGCCGCCAGCGGTAGCTCGCCAGCAGCTGCTCCGGATCACCCTGCGCCGCACTCGGACGCCCGCCGTCCCGCGACCCGCCGGGCAACCCGCCATCCCGGGACTCCGCGCCGCTTGCTCCGGCGCCGCTTGCTCCGGCGCCGCTCGTTCCGGCACCGCTTGCCCCGGGGGTGCTTGCTCCGGCGCCGCTCGTTCCGGCGGCCCGTGGTGCGGGTGCCGGCAACGTTTCCGTGGATGGCGCCGGGGCTGCCGGCGGCGCGGAGACGGGCCGGGCCGGCACGGGGTCGCTGGCGGGTGCGGGGACAGGCCGCGTCGCCTCGACGGGCGTGGTGGGCGGGGCCGGCGCCGGTGCGGCCTGCGGTGCGGCCTGCGGTGCGGCCTGCGGTGCGGAGACCGAATTGCTCGGCGGGGCCGACACCGGTTCGGCCTGTTTCGCGGTAGCGACAAACGTGTCCTGCGCCGGCGCGTACGAAGGAGGCGTAACGGGCGGTCCGGCGACAGGCGGGTCCGGCGGCGTAGGAACTGGCTGGGCCGGTGACGTGGAGGTGGGCTGGGCCGGTGGCGCGGCGTCAGGCGGGACCGCCGACGCGGAGGTGGGCTGGGCCGGTGGGGCGGAGACAGGTCGCGCCAGTGGTGCGGCCGGGACCGGCTCGCTCGTCCCGGCCGGCGCCTCAGCGACAGGACCGGTCCGGAACACCTGCGCCGGTTCCGCGGAAGCGGCGGCGACGGGGGCGGCCGGCGGCGCTGACGCCGATGTCGCGGTGCTGGTGGGCGATGCGGCCGTCGGAGGCGGCTCGGCCGCGACGGGTGGAACACCACGGGTGTCAAAGGTCCTCGGTGACAACCATGGTGTTCCACCGACGGGCTCTGCCGGGGCGTTCGGCACCCGTTCGACCGGTCCGGACGGGGGAGTCGTGGCGTGGGCAGGCGTTCCCGGGCCAGGGACGTAGGTCGCGGGGGCGTCATGACCGGAGTCGCGTGGGGTCGGGTCGTCCGACGTCGGCGGGGCGGCTGCCGGCCGCGCCGCCGCATCCGGGGCGGTTTCATCCGTCGAGACGGGGGCGGGCACGGCCGGCCGTGTCTGAACCGCTTCCGCCGATGGCTCCGACACCGGGCGTACGACCGGCACAGTGACCGGCGGGACGGACGGTGGTGCCGACACAGGTCGGGCAGGAGGCGCGGAGAGCGGGCGCGACGCGGGCGACGTGGAGCTGGTCTGCACGGGAGGTGCGGAGGAGGGCTCGGCCGGTGCCACGGAACCGCCCCGCACGGGCGACTCGGCTGGAACGGGTACGAGCGGCGCCGACGGTGCGGGGGTGGGCGGCGCCGACGGTGCGGAGATGGAGGGCCCAGGCGGTGCGGAGATGGGCGGCGCCGACGGTGCGGAGACCGGGGGCGCGGACGGCGATGGAGTCGCGGACGGCGGAGGAACGGCCTGCACGGGCAGCCCGGAGACCGGCTGCTCCGGTGGTGCGGCGACCGGCGGCGGCTCCGCCGGAGCTGCCCCCTCAACGGTCGATGGGACCGGGCCGGAAGGCGCAGGGGCAGGCGCGGAGGCTGGACCGGGGGGCGGGCCGGACACCGGGAGGGGTACGGAGGGCGCCTGCCCAGCGGACGGACCGGACACCGGCTCGAAGAGGGAGGACGCGGACGGTGCCGGCGTGGCGGGCGGGGCCGGTACGACCGCAGGGCCGGACACCGGCGGGCCGGCCGCCGAGACCGGGGTAGGCGGTCGGTCGGTGACCGGCGGGCCGGCTGGGGAGACCGGGGCAGGTGCCTCTGGGGCGGCCTCGATCGGCGGTTCGGGGCGGTCGTCAGCGGGCTCGGGCGAGGCGGCACCGTCGTCGGCAGAACTCGGGACGAACGCGTCGAGGCCCAGGGACGGCAGGTTGTCCAGGCCTGACGAGTCACCTGGAGCCGCCGCGCTGCTCGAAGCCGCCGCAGTGTCTGGAGCCGACGTGCCGCTCGGAGGCGCCGTGCCGTTCGGGGCCGCTGGGCTGCTCGAAGCCGACATGCCACTCGGCGCCGCCGGGCTGCCCGGAGCGGACGTGCCGCTCGGACCCGCCGCAGTGCTCTGAGCCGACGTGCCGTTCTGAGCCGGCGGGGCACTCGGGGCCAACGTGGCGGTCGGGGGAGCGTCAGCCTGGCTGGCGGGCCGCGCCTCGTCCGGCGCGGCCGGGGGAGGTGGCACGGGCCGGGAGGGTCGGAACCAGGCGTCCGACCCGCTCGGCGTGGATGGTTCGGGACGCGGCGGGGCGGCCGGCCTGGGCGGGTCGCTCGGCGGGGGCGGGACGTACCGCCTGGGCCTGTCGGGCGCGATGGGCAGCCGCGGTGCCGGGGCGTCCTGCCCGGCCGTGCCGGCGGCCTGCGGGTTCTCGGGCGAGCGGGGCGATGCGGTCGGCGGGGTGGCGGACGGCCGCCCGGACGGCGTGGACGTCGCGGGCTGTGCCACGGATCGGGCCTCGCCGGGGCCGGCGCCCGGGTGCGGCGTCGGCGCGTCCGGCTGGGCCGCTCCGGGGTGTGCCGGGGTTGGACCGGGCGCGGTGCCGGCCGTCGCCTGCCGGGCCGGGCCGGCCGTGTCGGCGGTCGCCTCGGGTGGCGGACCGGACACCCTGCTGGCGGTCGCCTCTGGTGCCGGCAGGAACTCCAGGCGCAGCCGGGCGGCGGGAGGCGCCGAGATCGGCGTGACGTCGTCCTCGCGGGTGGGGTGGGGCACCCGGT
>NZ_JBPQTK010000118.1:0-18845 GCF_051386315.1 Micromonospora sp. URMC 107 | reverse complement strand
TCGTCGGGGGGGTCGGCAGCGTGGGGAGGGTGACCGTCGGCGCGAGCATGGTGGCGGCCTGCGGGTCGGCGGGGAGCAACTGGTCGCGCAGGACCGTGGCGACCTGGCGGGCGGTGGGCCGCTCCAGCGGGTCCCGCGCCAGGCAGCGCAGGCAGGTACGGGCGACCTCCGGCGGCAGGCCCGGCATCTCGGCCAGCGGCGGCGGACCCTCCCCGGCGAGTGCCTCGCTGAGCTGCTCCCAGGTGTCCGCCGGGTACGGCACCCGACCGGACAGCGCCTCGTAGAGCAGCACGCCGAGGGAGTACACGTCGGTGGCCGGCTGCGCGGGCGCCCCGTCGAGCCGTTCCGGCGCCACGTACGCGGGCGTGCCGAAGGTGCCCCCGTCCTCGTCGTCGTCCGGCGCGCCGATCCGGGTGGCGATGCCGAAGTCGAGCACCTTGACCCCCGACCGGGTCATCATCACGTTGGCCGGGGTGATGTCCCGGTGCACGATGCCGAGCCGGTGGGCGGCGGCGAGCGCGTCCGCCACCTGGGCGCCGACCTCGACCGCCTCGGCCCACGGCAGCGGCCCCTCGGTGAGCCGGACCTCCAGCTCCTCGCCGGCCAGCAGCTCCATCACCACGAACGAGGTGATGGACCCGTCGGGCGCGACCGTCTCGCCGTAGTCGTGCACCGAGGTGACGTGCGGGTGGACGAGCTGGGCGGCGGCGCGGGCCTCCTCGCGCACCATGTCGCGGAAGCGGGCGTCGGCGGCGAGCGACGGGGCGAGCACCTTCAGCGCCACGACCCGGTCGAGCACCTCGTCGCGCGCCCGCCAGATCACCGACATGCCGCCGGCGCCGATCTGGTCGACGAGCCGGTACCGGCGGGCCAGCAACCGGCCGGGGTGCAGTGCTGGCTTCACGGATCGCACCTGCCTCGCTGTGGGAGCGCTATCAGGTTGCGCGAATGTGTCGGGCCTGTCAACGGTCGGCTACTTCCGGGGCCGAACCCCGACGGGCGGAACCCGGGGCCCGGCCGCCGGTGCCACCCCCGGCCACCTCGCCGGGCCGCCCCGGACGGCCCCTTTCCCGCCCGTGCCAGGATGAAGCCATGTCGGGACCGGTGGCGTTCGTGCTCGGGGGCGGGGGAGTCCTCGGCGCGGTCGAGGTGGGCATGTTGCGGGCGTTGTTCCGGGCCGGCATCCGGCCCGACGTGGTGCTCGGCACCTCGATCGGGGCGGTCAACGGCGCGCTGGTCGCCGCCGAACCGTCCGAGGCGGTCACCGACCGGCTGGTCCGGCTCTGGGCCTCACCCGAGGCCAGTGAGGTGTACGGCGACTCGGTGGCCCGCCAGCTGCGCCGCTTCGCCGCCCGTACCCACCTGCACTCGCCCCGCCCGCTGCGCAAGCTGCTGGAGGCCGAGCTGGGTGCGGAGACCACCTTCGCCGATCTCCAGGTGCCATTCCGCTGCTGCGCGGCCAACATCGAGCGCGCCGCCGAGCACTGGTTCGACAGCGGGCCGCTGGTGCCGGCCGTGCTCGCCTCCGCCTCGGTGCCGGGGCTGCTGCCGCCGGCCCGGATCGACGACCAGCACTACGTCGACGGCGGGATCGTGAACTCCATCCCGATCGGCGAGGCGGTCGCCGTGGGCGCCACGCGGATCTTCGTACTCCAGGTGGGCCGGATCGAGCGGGAGCTGACCCCGCCCCGACGGCCCTGGGAGATCGCCCAGGTCGCGTTCGAGATCGCCCGGCGGCACCGGTTCGCCCGGGAGATGGCGGCCCTGCCCGACGGGGTGGAGGTGCACGTGCTGCCCACCGGCGGCTTGGAGCCGCGCGACGACACGCCGTGGGCGTACCGGGACATGGCGGCGGTGGGGCGGCGGATCAGCCGCGCCTACACGGCCTCCCGGCGCTACCTGGCGACGCAGTTGGAACCCTGATGCCCCTGCCGCCGCAGTGGGTACGCCGGCTGCTCCTGGCCCCCGGCGTGGTGCTGCTCGCCTTCCTGGTGGTGACGACCCTGCCGGTGTGGGCGCTGCTCGCGGCGGCCGCCTCGCCGCTGGTCCCGGGCCGGCTGCGACCGCTGCGCCTGCTCTGGCTCGGCTGCGTCTACCTGGTCTGGGACGCGACGGCGCTGCTCGCGCTCTTCCTGCTCTGGGTCGCCTCCGGCTTCGGCTGGCGGGTCCGGTCGCCGGCCTTCCAGCGGGCGCACTACGTGCTCGCCGGCTGGTTCCTGCGGGCGCTCTTCTGGCACGCCCGCTGGGCGCTGCACCTGAGCATCGACGTGGTGGGCACCGACCCCGACACGGCGCTGCCCGGCCGGCCCGAGCTGGTGCTCTGCCGGCACGCCGGCCCGGGCGACTCGTTCATCCTGATCCACGCCCTGGTCAACTGGTTCAACCGGGAGCCGCGGATCGTGCTGAAGGACAGCCTCCAGTGGGATCCGGCGGTCGACGTGCTGCTCAACCGGCTGCCCAACCGTTTCCTCGCGCCGGGCCCCGAGGGCCGGGGATCGTTGACCGAGCAGATCGGGCACCTGGCCCACGGCCTGGACGACGACGACGCGTTCGTGATCTTCCCCGAGGGCGGCAACTTCACCCCCGGCCGCCGGCTGCGGGCCATCGAGAAGCTGCGCGGCCTCGGCCTGGAACGGATGGCGCGGCGTGCCGAACGGATGCGCCACGTGCTCGCCCCGCAGCCGGGCGGGCTGCTCGCGGCGCTGGAGGCCGCGCCCGACGCCGGGGTGATCTTCGTGGCGCACACCGGCCTGGACCGGATGCTCACCGTCGGCGACGTGTGGCGGGAACTGCCGATGGACAAGCGGATCACCATGCGCTTCTGGTCGGTGCCGCCCGAGGAGGTGCCCGCCGGTCGCCAGGAGCGGATCGACTGGCTTTTCGACTGGTGGGCCCGGATCGACGAGTGGATCGCGGCCAATCGGGACGGTGCCGCGTAGGGTGCGCTGGTGGACCAGATCTGCGTGGTGACGACGGTGGTGGACGCCCGCTCGGTCGCCGACGTGATGGCGGCAGCGGCCGTCGCCGGTCGGCTCGCGGCCTGCGCGCAGGTGGGCGGCCAGGTGGACAGCACCTACTGGTGGCGTTCCGGGGTGGAGACCAGCACCGAGTGGTCGGTGCAGTTCAAGACGGCGCCGGACCGGGCCGCCGCGTTGGTGGAGCAGATCCGGGCCAGCCACCCGTACGAGGTGCCCGAGATCCTGGTGACCCGGGTGGACAGCGGCGACCCCGGCTACGCCACCTGGGTGCACGAGCACACCCGGCCCTGAGTACCCGCACTCTTCTCAGGTGATCTCCCGGCCACCATGATGGCCGGGTGCAGAACACCGGCTACCCATGTCCCGCCTGCGGCGCCCCGGCCGACCTCGGCTCCGGCTGCTCCGGGTGCGGCCGGCCGCCGTACCCGGCCGCCGCCGAGGTGGTCCGGCTCGACCGGGAGATCGTCGCGCTCGGCGGCGAGGTCGAGCGGGCCCGCGCGGCGTACCAGGGGCTCGCCGACCGGCTGGGCGCGGCCCGGCAGCGCCGGGCGGCACTGGCAGCCGCGGTCCGGGCGGAGTTCCCCGTGTCGCGCCCGTCGGCGCCCGCGCCCCCGCGCCCGGTGGCGCCCGCGACCTCGGTGCCGGCCCGCCCGGTGCCGGCCCTGACCCCACCGCCGGCCGTGACCCCACCGCCGGCCGTGACCCCGCCGGCGGCGTGGCCGGGCCGGGGGCCGGTCGCTCCGGTCCCCGCGCCGGCGGGCGCGGGCGGGGCGGAGACCTCCACCCGGACGGTGCAGGGCCTGCTCTTCGTCCTCGGCGGGCTGCTGCTGGGCACCGCCGCGGTGGTCTTCACGGCGGTCGCCTGGGCGGCGGTCGGGGTCGCCGGCCGCGCGCTGATCCTGTTCGCGTTCACCGCGCTCGCCCTGGCCGCGCCGCTGGTGGCGGTGCGCCGCGGGCTGCGCGGCACCGCGGAGACGTTCGCCGCCGTCGGGCTCCTGCTGGTGCTCCTCGACGGGTACGCCGCCTGGTCGGTGGACCTGGCCGGCGTGGCCGACTGGCCCGCCACCCGCTACGCCGCGCTGGTCGGGGGGGCCGGCGCGGCGGTGGCCGCCGGGTACGCCCGGCTCAGCGGGCTGACCGTGCCGTGGTTCGCGGCCCTGGTGACCGCGCAGCCGGTGCTGCCCCTGCTCGTCGGCGACGCCCGGCCGGACGCCGCCGGCTGGGCGATGACCTTCCTGGGGGTGGCGCTGATCGACCTGGCGGTGCTGGTCGCGCTGCGCCGCCGGGGCACCCCGACGGCCGGCACGACGACCGTCGGCGGTCCGGCGACCGGCGCCGCGATGGCGGCCGGCGCCGCGACCCCGGGTGGTGCGACGCCCGCGCCGGCCGGGTCCGGGGCGCCGACGCCCGTGTCGGCCGGGGAGCGTCCGGCGGTCGTCGCCGGGCGCGTCCTGGCCTGGGTGGGGCACGGCGGCGCGCTGTTCGTGGCCGCGTGCTGCGCGCTCGTGCCGCTGATGCTCGGCCGGGCCGCCGGCATCCCGCCGCTGGCCGGGGCGCCCCTGCTGCTGGTGGCGCTGACGCTGCTCGGCACCGCGCTGCTCACCGGCGGGGCGGTGTTCCGCGCCGTGGCCGCCGCGCTGCTGGTGCCGGTGCTGGCCGGCGCGCTGATCCGCCCGATCCTGGAGCTGAGCCTGTCGCCGCTGCTCACGGCGCTGGTCGTGGTGGCACTGGCCGGCGCGGTCCGGCTGCTGCCGGCCGGGTGGCGGACCGGTCCCCGCGCGGGCGCGCTGCTGGTGGCCGGCGGGACGGCCCAGTTCGCCGTGCTGCTGGCCGTCGCGTTCGCCGGCGCCACCGCCGGCCGGTCGCTGCCGCCGTGGCGGGGGGCCGCTCCCGGGCCCGACCTCGACCAGGGATGGCAGGGGCCGGTGGTGATCGCGCTGACCGTGGCCGCCCTGGGGCTGCTGCTGCCGGGGGCCGCCCGGCCGGCGCTGGCCGCGGTCGGCGCGGCGGCCGTCGTGCTGGCGGTGCCGGCCGGCTGGCCGTCGCCCTGGCCCGCGGTGGTGGCCCTGGACCTGGCGGCGGCGGTGGGCCTGCTGGCCGTCGCGGTGGGGCGCCCGGGCATTCGGTCCTGGACGGTCCTGGCCGCGGGGGTGGCCGGGACCCTCCTGCTCGGGCACGGCCTGGTCGTGGGGTTGGCCGCCCCGGCGGGGGCGCTCGCGGCGCTCGCGGTGGTGCTGGTCGCCGGGATCGCGGTGGCGGCGGCGGGCCGGCGTGGCACGGCCGTGCAGCGCGGGGTGGCCGGGGCGGCGCTGGCCGTCGTGCCGCTCGCGGCGCCGGCCGGCGCGGTCGTCGCCCTCCTCGCCGCCGGTGCGCCGGCCTGGTGGCAGGCGCGGGCGGCGCTCGCCGCCGTCGCGCTGCTGCCCGTCGGGCTGCTCGCGGTCCGCCGGCACTGGCCCGACCTGCGGGCGTACGCCTCCGTCGGGGTGGCCGTGGCGGTCACGGCGGTCGGGTTGGCGCCGGTGGTCGTACCGGCCGACGAACCGGTGACGCTCTACGCCGCCGTGGCGGTCCTGCTCGCGACGCTGGGCGGTGCGGCGCGCTCCGACGTCGCCCTGCGGGTGGCCGGTGTCGTACTGCTCGTGGTCTCGGTCGCCGCCGCCGCGCCGGTGGCGCTGACGGCGCTCGTCGCCCCGTACGGCGAGGTGGCGCCCTGGTCGGGCGTGCCCACGGTGGCGGCCGATCCGGGGGCGCTCCCGGTGGGTCTCGCGTTGGCCGCGCTGGCGGTGGCCGGGGTGCTGGTCGGCCGGCCGGGCCGGGGCGTCGCGCGGCCCGGCCCGCTGCCGGCGGGCGCCGTTTCGTCGGCGGACGCCGGTTGGTGGCGGGCCGCGCTGGTCGCGTTGCCGTTCGCCGCGACCGCGCTGCCCGTGCTGCTGGTGGCCGCCGGCCTGCCGTGGCCGGTGCTGCCGGTCGTCGCGCTGCTCGGCGGAGTGGCCGTGGTGCTGGCCGCCGCGCTGGCCCCGCCGCGCCCGCTGCTCGCCCCGGTCGGGGTGCCGGTGGGGTTGGTGCTGGCGTCGTCCGGGCTGCTCGGGCTGCTGCCCACCCGGGCGGGCACGATGGCCGGCCTGGGCGTGCTCGTGGTGGCGGCGACGGTGGTCGCCGTGGCGGCCCGCCGGGACGACGCCCGGCTGGGCGGCGCCCTGGTCGCGGTGGCCGCCGCGACGGGCCTCGCGGTCGTCGCGCCGCTGGCCGGCGGGCTGCCGGTGCGGACGGCCGCGTTCAGCGTGCTCGCCGTCGCGGTGCTCACCCTGGCCGCCGCGGCGGTGCTCGGCGGCCCCCGGACGCCCGCCGGGCCGCCTCTGTCCGGTCCGGCGTCTGACGCCCTGGTCGGTCCGGCGTCGCCCGGTCCGGCTGGCGCGGCGTGGCCCGGTCCGGCGGGTCCGGCGTCATCCGGTCCCGTCGGCGCGACGTCGGCCGCTCCGGTCCGGCGGGGGCGGGCCACGGCAGCGGCGTTGGACGCGGCGGCCCAGGCCGTGGCGCTGGTCGCACTGCTGCTCGCGGTGGGCTCGCTCCGCCACGCCGCGGCGGTCTGCGTGCTGTGGGGCGCCGCCGTCGCGCTGCGGGTGCTGCGCCGGGGCGAGTCGCCGGGCCGGCGGTGGGCCTTCGCGGGCATCGCCGGCGGCAGTGAGCTGCTCGGCGGCTGGCTGCTGCTGGCCGCCGGGGGCGTGGCGGTGCTGGAGGCGTACACGGTGCCGGCGGCGGCGCTGGCTCTCGCGGCGGGCGTGGTGGCACTGCGTAGCCGGCCTGGGCTGACCAGTTGGCTGGCGCTGGGCCCGGGGCTCGCGGCCGCGCTGCTGCCGAGCCTGGTGTCGGTGCTGGTGGCCCCCGACCCCCAGCCGTGGCGGCGGCTGCTGTTGGGCGTCGCCGCGCTCGGCGCGGTGCTCGCCGGGGCGACCCGCCGCTGGCAGGCGCCGGTGCTGCTCGGCGGGGTGACGCTGGCGCTGCTCGCGCTGCACGAGCTGGTCCGGGGCTGGGACCTGCTGCCGCGGTGGATCTTCCTGGCCGTCGGCGGGTTCGCGCTGATCGGGCTCGCCACCACCTACGAGCGGCGCCGCCGGGACCTGGCCCGGCTCCGGGCCGCCGTCGGCCGGATGGGCTGACCACCACCCCTCGCGAGCGTCGGGGGTAGGGCTCGCACTACCCCCGACGCGGGGGTGGGCAGGGTTACTCAGCGCAACCGTTGGCCGGAGACTGGACGCAGGGCGCGCCGACCGGCGCCGTCCGGGATCGAGGAACGGGAACGGGAGCCGCAATGGTGCTCGGAGCGGTGGCGGACCCGCCGGTACGGCGGGGCAGTGACTACGCGCAGTTGTCCCGACGGATCAGCGGGGCGGGTCTGCTGGAGCGGCGCCCGGGACGGTACGTGACCCGGATCGTGCTCACGCTCGGCGTCTTCGCGGCGGGCTGGGCGGCGGTCGGCCTGGTCGGCGACTCGTGGGCGCAGCTCCTGGTGGCCGTCTTCCTGGCCGTCGCCACCACCCAGGTCGCGTTCCTCGGCCACGACGCCGGGCACCGGCAGATGTTCCGGCGGCGCGGGCCGAGCGAGGCGATCGGCCTGCTCACCGGCAACCTGGCGGTCGGGCTCAGCTACGGCTGGTGGGTCGACAAGCACAACCGGCACCACGCCAACCCGAACCACACCGACGAGGATCCCGACGTCGGGGCCGGCGCGCTGGTCTGGACGTACGAGCAGGCCGCCGCGACGCGCGGGTTCGGCCGCCGGCTGGCCCGCCGGCAGGCGTGGCTGTTCTTCCCGTTGCTGCTGCTGGAGGGCATCGCCCTGCACGTGGCGAGCGTGCAGGCGATCGTGGGCCGGGACTCCGACGGCCGGTTCCGCACCCCGATGCGGCACCGCCAGGTCGAGGCGCTGCTGCTGGCCCTGCACGCCGTGGGCTACCTCGGCGCGCTGCTGCTGGTGATGTCGCCGGTGAAGGCGCTGCTCTTCGTCGCCGTCCACCAGGGACTGTGGGGCTTCTACATGGGCTGCTCGTTCGCCCCGAACCACAAGGGCATGCCGATGCCCACCGCCGACGACGACCTGGACTTCCTGCGCAAGCAGGTGCTCACCGCCCGCAACGTGCGGGGCGGCCGGATCGTCGACGTCGCGCTGGGCGGGCTCAACTACCAGATCGAGCACCACCTGTTCCCGAACATGCCCCGGGCCAACCTGCGCCGGGCCCAGCCGATCGTCCGCGCCTACTGCGCCGAGCAGGGCATCCCGTACGCCGAGACGGGGCTGGTCGAGTCGTACCGCCAGGCGCTCGCGCACCTGCACGAGGTGGGCCGGCCGCTGCGCGGCTGAGACGCACGACGGGGGCGGCGCCGACCGGCGCCGCCCCCGTTTTCCGTGCGGTCGGGCTCAGGAGCCCATGGACTCGATCAGCTCCTGCGGGGCCTCCTGGGTGTCGCTCGCGGCCGGCTTCTCGACCGTGACCGGGGCGCCGAAGTCCGAGTAGGTCGTGATCATCGTGCCCAGCGACTCGTGCAGCACCTGGGTGTCGATGGCGAACTCGACGAGCCGGCCCTGGTCGTCCACCCGGGCGGTGAACGGGACGGCCTTGGCCTTGTCACCGAGGGCCTGGATGGCCTTGTCGTCGGCCTTGGTGCGGGTGTAGTCGAGGGTGCCGGAGTAGCTGCCCGGGCCGGTCTTCTCGGCGTCCACCACGCTGTCGACCATCTGCTTCGCCCCGCCCGGGTCGCCCTCGGGCATCAGGTTGAGCTGGCCGCTCTTGCCGAGCTTGGTGGCGTCCATGTGCAGCCACTTCTTCGGCATCCCCTGCATGCCGGTGATCTTCAGGTAGGCGTCGTTGCCGATCAGCAGGATCCGGAAGGTGCCCTGCGCGCCCATCTTCATCGTCATGTCGCCGGTCTTGGTGGCCGGGTCCATCGAACCGCTGCCGGTGATGACCGACGACTTGAGCTGCATCTTGACGCTCTGCTGGTTCAGCTTCTGCGCGGCGGCGCTCAGCTCGGCGCGGGCGTCGGCGGGGGCGCTGCTGGCCGGTGCCGCGCCGGTGGTGGCGCCGCCGTTGCCGGCCGGAGCGTCCGCGTCCGTCTTCGTGCCGCATCCGGTGAGACCGAGTGCGAGCGCGGCGACGAGCGCGACCCCCGTGGTCGCCAGCCGTCGAGTGTTCATCGTGGAAATCTCCTCACGCAGGGTGGGTCGGGGGCGACGACCCGGTCGCGGCCCCGACCGGGCCGCCGGTCAGCCTAACCCCGCCGGTCCACAGCCGCCCGTCTATACCGTGGCGGCTGCCGGCCGCCGTGCTGCCGGGTCGGCCACACCTCCCGCCGCTGGCCGGCGTCGTCGAGCCCGGTCCCGGTAGGGTCTCCCCATGGCAGACGTGCTCACCGCCGAGGCGGTGCGAGACGAGCTGGGTGAGCTGGCGGGCTGGTCGGGGGACCCCGCCGGGATCACCCGCACCGTGGAGCTGGCCAGCTTCCCGGAGGCCATCGCGGTGGTCGACCGGGTCGCCGTGACGGCGGAGGAACTGGACCACCACCCCGACATCGACATCCGCTGGCGCACCCTGACCTTCCGGTGCGTCACGCACTCGGTGGGCGGGGTCACCCGGCGTGACCTGGAACTGGCGCGGCGGATCGACGAGATCGTGGGGAGCGTCCGATGAGATTCGAGATCAGCAAGGTGTTGGACGCCATCGAGGGCCGGGTCAGCACCGACCCGTCGCTGGCCCGGGCCGTCGTCGACCTGGCCGAGGTGATCCGCTACCAGGATCTCGACGGCGGCCGGCCGGCGAGCCTGCTCCGCCTCGGCATGGTGATCGACGCGCTCGCCCGGGAACTGGAGGAGGACAGCATCCCGGTCTACGCGGTGGTCCACCGGGCACTGCTCTCCGACGCCGACCTCACCTCCAACGAGCGCATGGTGGTGCGCCGGTGGGCCGACGACGGGCTGGTCGAGGTGCTCGACAACCCGGGCGACCGGATGCTGGAGGTGGCGGACCTGCTCGGGCTGCCCGTGCTCACCCGGGTGCGGGCCGACGGCCTGCGCGGGCGCTACCCGTGGCTGGTCGAGCAGGCCGGCCGGGTGCTCGCCCCGGTGCCCGGCGCCGGCGGGCCGGTCTTCATCGCCCACGTCGGCGGCGGGCACACGCCGGTCGCCGGTGACCGGTCACCGGCCGGTGTGAAGCTGCTCTCCCGACAGTGGCGCTGCGCGGAGCCCGGCTGCGCGCTCTTCGGCGGTGGCGGGGGCGGCGGGGCCTTCGCCGATCTGTCCCGGGTGGTGGAGCGCAGCCCCGCCGGCCAGCCGCCGCCCACGCTGCGCGGCGGCGCGCCCACCTGCCCCCGGCACGGCACCCGGCTCGGCGACGGCGGTCCGCGACCGCGCAGCGCCGTCCTCGCCGTCCGGGTCGGCGGGCTGATCCGGCGCCGCTTCGTGCTCACCGAGGACCAGCCGGCGGTGGTGGGCCGGGCGCCCGACCAGGTCGGCGGGATCGTCCTCGGGCAGTGGCTCAACGACGAGGCGCGCCGCTGGATCAGCCGCAGCCACGTCCGGTTCGAGCTGCGGGTCGGCGAGGTGATCGTGACCGACGTGAGCACCAACGGCTCGGGCATCCGCCCGGGCGGGTCGATGGCGGAGGCCGACCGCGTCCCGCTGGCGCCACAGCAGTCCCGGGTGCTGGCTGAGGGCGACATGGTGGAGCTCTATCCCGGCGTGCAGATTGGCCGGCCCGACGAGCTTCCCGCCGGCGCCCCCTACACGCCGACCTCGGTCATGGCCGAGGCTCCCACGATGGCGATGCGCCTGCCGCGTTGATCGGCGGGAAACGACGGCGGGCGCCGGGACCGTGGTCCCGACGCCCGCCGTCGTCGTACGGGGTTCAGCCGGCCAGCACCGCGGCGAGCTGGGCGACGGCGTGGTCGATCTCCTCCTCGGTGATCACCAGCGGCGGGGCGAGCCGGATGGTGGCGCCGTGGGTGTCCTTGGCGAGCACCCCGCGCTCGGCGAGCCGCTCGCAGGCCTCCCGGCCGCTCATCAGCGTCGGGTCGATGTCGAGGCCGGCCCACAGGCCCCGGCCCCGCACCGCGACGAGGCCCTTGCCGACCAGCGACCGGAGACCGGCGTGCAGCCGGGCGCCCAGCTCGGTCGAGCGGCGCTGGAACTCGCCGGTGGCCAACAGCCGGACGACCTCGGTCGCGACGGCGCAGGCCAGCGGGTTGCCGCCGAACGTGGAGCCGTGCTGGCCCGGCCTGAGCACGCCGAGCACGTCGGTGTTCGCGGCCACCGCGGAGACCGGCACGATGCCGCCGCCGAGCGCCTTGCCCAGCAGGTACATGTCGGGCGTGACGCCCTCGTGGTCGCAGGCGAAGGTCTGCCCGGTCCGGCCCAGGCCGGACTGGATCTCGTCGGCGATGAAGAGCACGTTCTGCTCCGTGCAGACCCGGCGTACGCCCGGCAGGTAGCCCTCCGGCGGCACGACGACGCCCTGCTCGCCCTGGATCGGCTCGATCAGGACCGCGACGGTGTTCTCGTCGATCGCGGCGGTCAGCGCGGCCAGGTCGCCGTAGGGCACGACAGTGAACCCCGGCGTGTACGGCCCGAAGTCGGCCCGCGCGTCGGCGTCGGTGGAGAAGCTGACGATGGTGGTCGTGCGGCCGTGGAAGTTCCCCTCGGCCACCACGATGTTGGCCTGCCCCGGCGCGACGCCCTTGACCTGGTAGCCCCACTTGCGGGCGACCTTGATGCCGGTCTCCACCGCCTCGGCGCCGGTGTTCATCGGCAGCACGAGGTCCTTGCCGCACAGCTCGGCCAGCTCCCGGCAGAAGTCGGCGAACTGGTCGTGGATGAACGCCCGGCTGGTGAGCGTCAGCCGGTCGAGCTGGGCGTGCGCGGCCGCGATCAGCGTCGGGTGCCGGTGGCCGAAGTTCAGCGCCGAGTAGCCGGCCAGGCAGTCGAGGTAGCGGCGGCCGTCCACGTCGGTCAGCCAGGAGCCCTCGGCGGAGGAGATGACCACCGGCAGCGGGTGGTAGTTGTGCGCGGTCCACCGCTCCGCGTCGCGGATCGCCTCCGGCGTCCGCAGCATGTCGTCGATCACTGGCTCGCCTTTCCCTGACGGAGTCGCAACGTGCAGCACTTCGGTCCGCCGCCGGCCTTGCGCAGCTCGGAGAGGTCGACACCGATCGTCTCGTAGCCCCGGTCGCGCAGCTTCGCGGCCAGGCCGGTGGCCTGCGCCGGCAGCACCACGTGCCGACCGTCGCTGACCGCGTTCAGCCCGAAGACCTCGGCGTCGGCCAGGGTGGCGTGCACCGCGTCGGGGAAGAGCCGGCGCAGCACGGCCCGGCTGCCGGGCGAGAACGCCTCCGGCAGGTACGCCACCGTCCGCTCGTCGAGCACGGTGAGCGCGGTGTCCAGGTGGTAGAAGCGCGGGTCGACCAGCTGCATGGTCACCACCGGGTAGCCGAAGACCTCCTGGAGCTGCGCGTGCGAGGCGTGCGCGGTGCGGAAGCCGGTGCCGGCCAGCAGGACGTCGCCGGCCAGCAGGATGTCGCCCTCGCCCTCGTTGACGTGCTTCGGGTCGTGCATCTCGAAGCCGGCGGCCTCGAACCAGGCGCGGTAGGCGGGGGCCTCGTCGGCGCGCTGCGGATCGCGGAACTGCACGGCCATCGCCTTGCCGTCGATCACCGTGCCGCCGTTGGCGGCGAACACCATGTCGGGCAAACCGGGCACCGGAGCGATCTCCTCGACGGTGTGGCCCAGGTCCCGGTAGGTCTGCCGCAGCTGTTCCCACTGCCGGACGGCGAGGTCGACGTCGACCGGCGCGGTCGGGTCCATCCACGGGTTGATGGCGTAGTCGACGGCGAAGTACGTCGGCCGGCACATCAGGAAGCGCTGGCTGGTGGCGTCCATCGTCATTGTCCTGCTCCCAGGGGTCGGGCGCGCCCGGCCACCTTCGGCCCACGGGCTGGCGCCGTTGCTCAACGTTATGCGGCCGGGGGTGGCGGAATCCACCGGCGATGCTTGCGTCGAACGGCCGATCGTTGCGTATCCGACCTTGAAGGAGGCGATCTGTTGCGGTGTGGCACCCGGAGAGCGGCGATGCGCTGCATCGAGCTGCCCCGCCCCGGGGCGACCCTGCCGGCGCCGGGGGCGCCCCGACCGCGTCAGCAGCGCGACAAGGCAGTGTGACGATGAGGCAAGCGCGACCGCGAGGCAGCGCGGCGGCGAATCAGCGCGCGGCGAATCAGCGCGACGGTGAGGCAGCGCGACGGCCATGCAGGCGCGACGGCGAAGCAACGCGACCGCGATGCAGGCGCGACGGTAAGGCGCGGGGAACTGGGAAACCACTTCGGGGGCGGCGAACCGCCGCCCCCGAACAAGGGTTGCCCGGCTGGTGAACCACCAGACTGGTCGGGCGTCGCCGGTGAACCACCGGCGCTGCCGGCGCATCGCCGGCGAGCCGGACAGTGCCCGCTAGAAGCGGTCCACAAACTGTGAGTCGAGCCACTCACGGAACCGCTGCACCCAGTCCCCGTCGGTGGTCGGCCAGTCGAACTGGCCGGTCATCGCGAGCACGCCGAGCACCACCGCGCCGAGGCCCAGCGCGATGCCGAGCAGCGCGTCGGTCTTGCCGGCGATGTGCCGGCGGCGGGTGGCCATCAGACCCAGCACCGCGAGGACCGCGCCGATGGCGCCGAGCCCGATGCCGTACCCCGCGAGGGTGCCGGTGAGCACGAAGAGCGCCCCGGCCACGCCGACGATCAGACCCAGCGTGGCGAGCAGGCTGGCCCGGGGCTTCGGGCCGGCGACCACGGGCCGCTCCGGCTCGCGGTCGGGGACGCCGTCGCCGTCGCGGTCGACGGCGTGGTCCCGGTCGAGCGGGCGCTCCTCGGTGCGGTCCCGGTCCGCCCGGGCGGCCAGCGCCGTCGCGTTCCGGTCCAGGTCGGTCGTCCGACCGTCGAGGGTCCGTTCGAGGGTCGGGTCGGGTTCGGTGCCGCGGGGGGCGCGTCGGGAGTCGTCGTCGGTGGGACGGGCCGTGGCGGCCCGGGCGACGGCCGCCCGCTCGGCCGCCCGCCGCTCGGCGTCGCCGTCCCGCCCGGCGGCGCCGGGAACGGCGCTGCTGCGGTACGTCGTCTGCTCGCCGTCCCGGTCGGTGACCACCGGACGGTTGGGCGCGGTGCTCCGGTCCGCGTCGGTCCGCGTCGCGCCCTCCGGGCCGGTGTCGACCGGGGCGTCGCGGCCGTCGACGCGGCCGTCGAGGTTCTCGTCCCGTGTCGGCGTTTCTTCAGACCGGCGCGACAGCGAAGGAATCCTGACCACAACACACCTCCTCATGAATGCGTGGTGGCCGATGGATCTACGCCGCCCACGCGGTACGCGTCTGCAATACCCAGGCGGTCGTTCTCCGACACGGGGGGCACGCGCGCCGGGCCGGCGGCCCGCCGGAGATCTCGTCGGTGCTGCCCGCCGCAGGCCGGGCGCTCCGGCGACGGAGATGACCGCTGCTACGTTTCCGACGCGGGCTTCTACGACTACAACTGCGCGTCACCGGCGCCAGCCTCAAGGGCGTGGACGCCGTCCTCGTGGGGCTGCGCGAGGCGGACGGTGGCCTGCGTCCGGTGACCCTCGGCATCGCCGGACACTACAACGGCTCGGCTCCTGGCCGGCGGGGGCGAACCCGCCAACCGGCCGCCTGGCGGGCGCGTCGGCAGCGGCGGTGCCGGCGCGGCCCGCTGGTGGTCCGTGGGTCCCGTCGCGCGGGGCGGGGGTGCGTGGCGGGACCCGTGGGCCGCCGGACTAGGCGGGCACCGTCCACTTCTGGTTCGCGCCGCCGGTGCACGTCCAGATCTGTGTCGGTGTCGCGTTGGCCGGGTTGTTGTCCACCACGTCCAGGCACCTGTTCGCGCTGACGCTGACCAGGTCGCGGGCCGCCGTCGCGGTCCACCGCTGGTTCGCCGCGCCGGTGCAGGTCCAGAGCTGGGTGCGGGTGCCGTCGGCGGTGCCGTTGTCCCGCACGTCCAGGCACTTGCCCAGGGCCCGTACGGTGCCGTCGCCGCCGAGCGTCCACTGCTGCGCGGCGCTGCCGTTGCAGTCGTACAGCTGGACGGCGGTGCCGTCGGCGCTGTTGGCCCCGGCGACGTCGAGGCACTTGCCGGCGAGGCCGACGATCGGGCCGGTCCGGCCGCCGCCGGACTGGCTGCCCGACCAGGTGAAGGTGGCCGTGGTCCGGGCCGGCAGCGAGTACGTGAAGGACTGTCCGCCCCAGACCACCTTGACCGACTGGGTGCCGGTGCCGCCGTTGTGCGCGATGAGGGCCTTGGAGCCGTCCGGGTTGACGTACGCCACGTTCGGCACCGCACCGTTGGCGGTCGAGTCGATCCGGTACGCGCCGGGCCGGACGAACTTCGTCAGGTGGCCGGTGGTGTAGTACTCGACGGTGTAGTCGACCTGGCCGGCCCGGGGGCCGCCCTCCTGCACGGTGACCAGGCCGGTGCAGACGTCGCAGCCGCCGTTGTGCGGGCCCATGTGCTGGTTGAGGGCGAGGCTCCACTTGACCAGGCTGCTGCTGTGGTTGCGGGCGTAGTTGACGATGTCGGCCAGGTCCTCGTTGTGCTGGTTGCCGATCCAGGTGCCGCCCGAGTGCTCGGTGCTGAACTGACGCACCGACGGGTACTGGTTGCGGACCTGGGTGCCCACGGTCGGCTCACCGAAGTAGCCGTGCCAGGCGATGCCGCCGAAGAGCGGATCGTTGCGGATCCCCGGGTCGGCCAGCAGCACCGCCCCGAAGCCGGAGTAGTCGCCGTAGTTCCAGTCGTGCACGAGGACCTTGGTGCCGAGGCCGGCGGCGCGCAGCGCGGGGTAGAGGTGGTTCTTGGTGAACTCGACCAGCCCCGACCCGTTCCAGCTCATGCCCGGGTAGTTCATCTCGGTCGGCGCGTTGGGCTTGCAGCAGTTCGGCTCGTTCTGCACCGACAGGTAGTTCACCGGGATTCCGGCGGCCTGGTAGGTCTGCACGTACTTGACCAGGTACTGGGCGTACATCGGGTAGTACTCCCACTTGAGCCAGCCCATCTGGTCCATCCGGCCGTTGTCCTTCATCCAGCCGGGGGCGCTCCACGGCACCCCCTTCACCCGCAGGGCCGGGTTGAGCGACCGGGCCTGGGCGGTGAGCAGCCGGACGTCCGTGTCGTAGCCGTTGCTGTAGAAGTCGTTGAGGTCGCAGCAGGTGTCGTCGAGGGAGACGTTGCCCGGGCGGGAGAGGTCCGAGGCGCCGATCGGGTTGCGGACGAAGGAGAGCCCGATGCCCTCGGTCGGGGAGAAGAGCTTGCGCATCACGGCGTCGCGGGTGGCCGCGCTGATCGGCCCGCCCCGGAACAGGTACGCGGTGGTGTCCGTGATTGACGCGCCGCCGCCCTCGAACTGCTGGTAACGGGTGTTCTCGTTGACGGTTACGGTGTGCGTCGCGCCGCCGCTGGAGGGGGCGAAGGCGAGCGGGGCCTGCTGCTGGAGTCCCCGGCTGACCTGGCGGCCACCGGGGTCCGTGGTGGTGGTCAGCCAGACGTTCACCGGCTCGTTGGCGGCGGAGGCCGGTGCCGGAAGCGTGACCGTGGCGGCGGCCACGGCGGTGCAGAGCGCGAGCAGCCCGGCGGACGCGACTCGGCCTCGGGCTCGTCGGCGGTGGCCCACTGTGGCGGGTACGGGGGTGGGGGGCATCGGGTGGCTTCCTCTCGCGCGGCGATGGGGGAGATGTGCGGACGTGCGCGAACCGGCCGGTGACAGACGCGTTTGTGTCACGGATTGCCCGGACTCGTCCGGACCTCCGTGGGAACCAGTTAATATTCCTTCGTAATAGAAGTCAATGAATCTGCCCGATCGGGTGTCGACGTCAGGCAGCACCGGGGCTGACGCCGTCGGGTCGCCTCCCGGGGCGACCGAAGCCCGCAGGTCGCGGCCGGACGCGCTGGCTATCCTTGGCACCCGTGCCAGAGGGACACACCATCCACCGCCTGGCGGCGCGGCACGCCGAACTGTTCGGCGGGGACAAGCTGCACGCCGCCAGCCCGCAGGGCCGCTTCGCCGAGGGCGCGGCCCGGCTCTCCGGCACCGTCCTGGAGGCCACCGAGGCGTACGGCAAACACCTGCTGCACCACCACGCGGGCGAGCTGACCCTGCACGTGCACCTCGGGCTCTACGGCAGGTTCGCCGACGGCGCCGGGGAGCCGCCGGAGCCGGTTGGCCAGGTGCGGCTGCGGCTGACCAGCGACCGGCACTGGCTCGACCTGCGCGGCCCCACCGCCTGTGAGCTGCTCACCCCACCCGAGGTGGCGGCGCTGCGCGGCCGGCTCGGCCCCGATCCACTGCGCGCCGACGCCGAACCCGACCGGGCGTACACCCGGATCTCCCGCAGCCCGACCCCGCTGGCGGCGCTGCTGCTCGACCAGTCGGTGGTGGCCGGCACCGGGCTGATCTTCGTCACCGAGGCGCTCTTCCGGGCCGGGCTGCCGCCGACGCTGCCCGGTCGGCGGCTGACCCGCGCCGGCTGGGACGCGCTCTGGGCGGACCTGGTGGCGCTGATGCGGCTCGCCGTCGACCGCGGCCGGATCGACACCGTCCGCGACGCGCACCTGCCCGAGGCGATGGGCCGGCCCGCCCGGGTCGACCGGCACGGCGGCGAGGTGTACGTCTACCGCCGCCCCGGCGAGCCCTGTCACGTCTGCGCCACGCCGGTGAGCCGGGGCGGGCTGGCCGGTCGCAACCTCTACTGGTGCCCCACCTGCCAGCGGAGCTGACGCCCTCCGGCCACGCCGCACGGGTCCCGCCGCCCGCGCCCCCGGCCACGCCGCCGCAGGGGTCACCCGGTTGCGAGCAGCCAGCGGACCACCTCCACCTGGTTGGGGAAGACCTTCCCCTCGCCGATGCTCCAGGCCAGGGTCTGCCCGATCGCCCAGCCGCGTACCCGCTCCCGGTCGAGCCCCAGCTCCGCGCTGAGCCGGTCCAGCCGGTGCCGGACGGCGTCCGGCGAGTGCCCCAGCTCCGCGCCCCGGACCAGCGGCACCACGCCGAACTCGCGCTCGCCGGTCAGCGGCTTCGGGTCGATGAGCAGCCACGGCTCCCGGGACGCCCGCAGCACGTTGCCGGCGTGCAGGTCCTGGTTGACCAGCACCTGCGCGCCCTGGCTGCCGACCAGGTCCGCCAGCAGCCCCAGCGCCGCGTCGAGCAGCCGCCGTTCGTACGGCCGGCCGGCCCGCTCCCAGTTCGCCGGCAGCCGCTCCATCCAGCCGGCGGCCTCGTCGGCGAGCGGGGTGAACGGCGGGCCGGCCGGTCGCCACAGCCGGGGCAGCAGCCCGACCGCCACGTCCAGCGCCGCGTCGGCGGGCAGGGCGTGCAGCGGCGTGCCGGGCACGCACCGCTCGACCAGCAGCGCCCGCCGCTGCGGATCGTGCGCGAGCAGCCGGGCCGCTCCCACCCCGGCCCAGTGCTCCAGCGCCGTGGCCTCGTGCACGCTGTCGGGGTCCGGGTACTGGAGCTTGAGCACCGCCGGCGTGCCGTCGGGCAGCTCCGCCGGCAGGGCCAGCGACGCGAAGGCGTACGGGAAGGGCGGCCCGAGCCGCAGCGACCAGCGCGCGGCGCAGGCGGCCAGCCGCTCCGGCAGCGCCGCCAGCCACTCCCGCCCGGCCGGCACGCCCCGCACCCACCCCAGCCCGTCCGGGATCAGGAGTTCGGAATCCATCCGGCCATCCTGGACCGTGACCGCGCGGTCCGCACCACCGATTCCGCCGCCCGCCCCCGGTTCGGTGATCAAGAGGTTCCGTCCCGCCACGGAGATCGAACCGGACGCGAACCTCTTGATC
>NZ_JBPQTK010000117.1:0-18871 GCF_051386315.1 Micromonospora sp. URMC 107 | reverse complement strand
GTTGTGGTGCCCCGCAAATGGGGCTTCGGAGGGCAGAACGCCCACCACAACTGCATGATCGACGCGGCCGGGGGGCGCGGGGAGGGGCGGGTGGGGTGGGTGGGGTGGGGTGGGGTGGGTCAGATCAGGTGGAGGTCGCGGGCTCGGCGGACGGCCTCGCGGCGGCGGGTGGCGTCGAGCTTGCGGTAGATGTTGCGCACGTGGGTCTTGACCGTGTTGACCGACAGGGACAGCTCGGCCGCGATCTCCACGTTGGACAGGATGCTCTGCAGGTAGCGCAGAATGGTCAGCTCCCGCTCGGTCAGCGGCTCGTCCAGCGCTGCCCTGCCCCGCTCCGCCGGGGCCCGCTCGGGCGGCGCGTCGGCGCCCCGGACCAGGTCGCTGACCGTCGGCCAGTGCGCCGTGCCGGCGTCCAGGTGCGCGGCGAGCAGGTCGCGGACCCCGGGCTCGGCGCGGGTGAACGCCCGCCGGAAGCCCTCCGGCCCGGCCAGGTCCAGGGCCCGCTCCAGCACCCGTCCGGCCCGCCGCTCGTCGCCCGCGCGCCGGGTCAGCACCGCGTCCAGCACGGCGGCGTCCAGGCGTACGGGCAGCGGCCAGCCGGCCGCCTCCGGCGACTCCCAGTCCGGCAGCGCGTACCCGGCGGCGCGCGGGTCGCCGGCGCGCAGCTCCAACCGGGCGAGCGCGACGGCCAGCGGCGGGGCGGCCCCGTCGCGTACCCGGTCGGCGAGCAGGTCCCGGGCGGCCCCCAGGTCGCCCCGTGCCCCGCGCACGTCCGCCTCGGCGGCCAGCAGCCAGTGCGTCAGCTCGCCGGCCCGGGGCCGGTCGGCCAGCCGCTCCCGCGCCCCGGCCAGCACCCGGTGCCCCTCGGGCAGGTCACCGGCGTCCCGCAGCAGGTACGCCCGGCACAGCGCCGCCACCGCCCCCACCACCGGCTCGCCGGTGGCCGGCGCGGCCAGCGCCAGGTTCGCCTCCGCCTCCTCGGGCTGGTCCCGGTGCAGCGCGACCAGGGCCAGCGCCAGGTACGCGTGGGCGCAGTCCTCCCGGCAGGACCACCCGTGGCAGGGCGGCATGGCGAGGGCGTCGCGGGCGAGGGCCTCGGCGGCCCGCAGCTCGCCCCGGACGGCGTGCAGCAGGGCGGCCCGGCTGGCGCAGACCAGCTCCGTACGCGGCCGGCCGGCCTCCCGGGCCGCCGACAGCGACCGGGCGAAGGCGAGGCCGGCGGCGGGCAGGTCCCCGTCCGCCAGGTCGGCCAGGCCCAGCGCGGTGCCGGCCACAGCCCGCACGTCGGCGTCCTCGGCGCCGGCGCCCCGCGGCTCGGCCGCCACCGGCCCGGCGAGCAGCCCGTCGACGGTGCCGCCCGGCGCCGCCGGGTGCCTCGCGGGACCGCCGGCCGCCGGGGACCGGGCCGGCGCGGACGACGCCGCTGACGGGGACGCTTCCGCCGACGCCGCTGACGGGGACCCTCCCACCGACGCGGGAGACGCGCCCGCCGACGCCGGCGCGGGAGACGCGCCCGCCGACGCCGGGGACGCGCCCGCCGAAGCCGGGGACGTGCCCGCCGGCGCGGGGGACGTGCCCGCCGGGGCGGTTCCGGACGACGCGGGGCGGATGGCGAGCAGCCGGGCGGCGGCGGCGCGTACCGCTTCGGGATCGCCGGCCAGCCGGGCCAGGGTGAGCTCCAGCGCAGTGACCAGCCGCCGGAAGCGGTCCCGGCGCGGCGCCGGCAGGGTCCGGGCGGCCTCGACCGCGCCGCGCAGGTGTTCGGCGGCGGCGGTGGCGTCGCCGGCCCGGGCCCGCTCGGCGGCGCAGGCCAGCCCGAGTTCCGGATCGCGGCGCACGGCCTCCGGCGGCGGGGGCGCGGGCGCCCGACCGGCGGGGGCCTCCCGGTCGTACGGGACCAGCTCCGGCCAGCGCGCCACGAAGAGCGCGGTGGCCCGGTCGTGGTCGCCGCCGGCCAGCGCGTGCCGCAGCCCCTCGGCGGGTCGCCCGTTGTCGGCGTACCAGCCGGCCGCGCGCAGGTGCAGGTCGCGCAGCTCGTCGGCGGGCAGCCGGCCCAGCTCGGCGTGCAGCAGGTCGGCCAGGAGCGGGGGGCACCGGTACCAGGGCGGGCGGCTGCCGTCGCGGCGCAGCAGCCCGCCGTCACCGGCCAGGGCGGCCAGCGTCTGCTCGGCGTCGGTCCGGCCGGTGAGCGCGTCGGCGAGGCCGGCGCAGACCGCGTCGGCGACGGCGGAGCGCCGCAGCACGTCCCGCGCGTCCGGGTCGAGCCCGGCGAGAACCTCCTCGCGCAGGTAGCCGGCCACGTCCGGCTGGTCGCCGCCGAACTGCTCGGCCCAGCGGGCCGGGTCCGGCTGCCCGCGCAGCGCCAGCGCGGCGAAGCGGAGGGCCGCCGGCCAGCCGCCGGTGCGTTCCCGCAGCCGACGCACCCCGGCCGCCGGCAGCGCCACCCCGTGCGCGGTCAGCAGGTCGGCGACCTCGTCGCCGCTGAAGGCCAGCTCGTCGGGGCCGACCTCGGTCAGCTCCCCGGCCAGCCGCAGCCGGTGCACCGCCAGCGGCATCCCGGCGCGGGCGCCGACCACCAGCCGCAGCCGCTGCTCGGCGTGGCGGAGCAGGAACTCCAGCCCGGTCAGCGCCTCCGGATCGGTGATCCGGTGCAGGTCGTCCAGGACCAGCAGGACCGGCCGTTCCCGGGCGGCGAGGGCTGCGGCCAGCACCTCCAACTGGTCGGGGCGGGGCGGCCGGTCGGGCACGGGTGGGCCCGGCACGTCGTCGGCGGGATCCGTGGCCGCGCGCAGCGCCGCCGCCAGGTAGGACCAGAGCCGGTCCCCGTCGTCGCCGGCCTCCACCGAGACCCAGGCCGCCCGGGGCCGGTCGGGTTCCGCCGGGGCGCCCGCCGCCGCGCCGAAGTCGCCCGGAGCGGCCCCGGCCGGCCCGTCGTCCCGGGGTCCCTCGGCGGCGGCGGTCACCGGCCCCTCCCCCACCCGGCCCCGGTGCGCGCCGGCCTCGCCGGCGGCCCGGAACCAGGAGGCGAGCAGCGTCGTCTTTCCCCACCCCGCCGGGGCGCGGACCAGGGTGACCGGTCCGGCGGTCCCCTCGTCCAGCGCCCGCAGCAGCCGGGGCCGCAGCACCAGCGGTTGCGGCGGTGGGGCGGGGCACAGCCGGGACGCCAGCAGCGGCGCATTGGCCGACTCGCGCGCGGCCGTGACGACTCCCCTGTCCCGTACGTCCTCCGGCATCCGGCCCCGCCCTCCACCGATGCGTCCACTCCCCCAGGTCCCGCGGGCGGCGGTTACCCGGCGCCGCCCCGTTCACCCCTTCGGGGGGACCCGGCTTCACCCCGCCCCGGGCGACCCTGGTCGTACGCGGGCGATCGGCCGCGCGCACCGGTGCGCGGGCGGCGTCGGGAGGGGACGGGAGGCGGGGCCGAGGTGGACGGGCGGGGACGGATGGGACGCCTCGCGGGGACGGCCGGGGCGGCGCTCGCCCTCGCGGCGGCGGGCCGGGCGCTGGGCGTACGCCGGCGCGGGTCGGCCTGGCCCCGCGCGGCCGGCCCTGATCCGCGGCCCGGGCGCTGGCAGGTGGTGACCGTCGACCGCGCGCCCGGCGAGGTGCTGCCCGGCGGCCGTTGGCCGGAGCCCCTGCGCCGGCTCGGCGGCGCGGTGCAGGTCGAGCTGCGGCCGGCCCCCGGCTGCCGGGGCACGGAGCTGGCCGCCCGGCCGCTGCCCGGCGCGGCGGCCCCGGCCGGGCTCGCCGCCCACCTGGTCGGCGACGATCCGGGCCTGCTGGTCCGCCGGGCGTTGCGGGAGGTCATGCAGCTCGCCGAGACCGGCGAGGTGCTCCGCGCCGACCGTTGGCCGGCCGACCGTCCGGCGGGACCGCCGCGATGAGGGCGCTGTGCTGGGTGGGGACGGGCGAGCTGGCGGTACGGCAGGTGCCCGACCCGGAGCTGCGCAACGGCCACGACGCCATCGTCCGGGTCCGGCAGAGCGCCACCTGCGGCGGGGACCTGCCGCTGCTGGCCGGGCGGGTGCCCTTCCTCGCCGTCGGGGACGTGCTCGGGCACGAGTTCCTCGGCGAGGTGGTCGAGGTCGGGCCGGAGGTACGCCGGCACCGGGTCGGCGACCGGGTGGTGGTCTGCTCCTCGGTGGCCTGCGGCAGCTGCTGGTACTGCCGGCGCGACCTGCCCTCCTGCTGCGACAACGGCAGCGCCGACCCGGCCGTCGCCGAGGCGGCCTGGGGCCACCCCACCGGGGGCGCGTTCGGCCAGCCCCGGGCGCTGGGCGGCTTCGCCGGCAGCCACGCGGAGTACGTCCGGGTGCCGTACGCGGACGTCGGCGCGTTCACCGTGCCGGAGCCGGTCAGCGACGACCGCGCGTTGTTCGCCTCCGACGCCGCGCCGGCCGGCTGGATGGGCGCGGACCTCGGCCAGGTGCGCCCCGGCGACGTGGTGGCGGTCTGGGGCGCGGGCGCCGTCGGGCAGCTCGCGGCGCGGGCCGCGCGGCTGCTCGGCGCGGAGCGGGTCATCGTCGTCGACGCCGAGGACGAGCGGCTGCGGATGGCCGAGCGGCACGCCGGCGCGGAGACGATCGACCACCGGCTCGCCGACGTCACCGCCGAGCTGCGCGAGCGCTCCGGCGGCCGGGGCCCGGACGTGTGCGTCGAGGCGGTCGGGGCGGCCTGGAACGGGCACGGCCCCCGGTCGCTGGCCGACCGGTTCACCGGCCGCGCCGAGCGGCCGGCCGCCGTACGCGAGGCCGTGCACGCCTGCCGCAAGGGTGGTTCGGTCTTCCTGCTCGGCGAGTTCACCGGCTTCGTCGACACCTTTCCGCTCGGGGCCGTGACCAACAAGGGGCTCACGGTGCGGGGCGCACGGCAGCACGGGCAGCGCTACATCCCGATGCTGCTGGAGCGGATGGCCCGCGACGAGCTGCGTACCGAGCACCTGGCCACCCACCGGCTGCCGCTGGAGCGCGGCGCCCAGGGGTACGCGCTGTTCCGGGACCGGGCCGACGGCTGCGTCCGCGCCGTCCTGAGCCCCGATCTCCCGCCCGCCGGTGGCTGAGGCGCAACGCTGCGGCCCGCCACGCCGGGTGACAGACTCGGCGGATGCGTGAGCAGCGGACGTACGACGTCGTCCTCTTCGGGGCCACCGGCTTCACCGGAGGGCTGACCGCCGAGTACCTGGCCCGCAACGCCCCGCCCGGGCTGCGGTGGGCGCTCGCGGGGCGCAACCCCGGCAAGCTGGCCGCCGTCCGGGACCGGCTGGCCGCGATCGACCCGGCGCTGGCCGGGCTGCCGCTGCTCACCGCCGACGTCACCGATGCGGGGTCGCTGCGGGCGGTCGCCGAGAGCGCCCGGGTGGTGGCCACCACCGTCGGCCCGTACGTGCACCACGGGGAGCCGCTGATCGCCGCCTGCGCGCGCGCCGGCACCGACTACCTCGACATCACCGGCGAGCCCGAGTTCGTCGACCTCATGTACGTGCGCCACCACGCCGAGGCGGAGCGCACCGGGGCGCGGCTGGTGCACGCCTGCGGATTCGACTCGGTCCCGCACGACCTGGGCGTGTGGTTCACGCTCAAGCACCTGCCGGACGACGTGCCGATCACCGTCGACGGCTTCGTCCGGGCGGGCGGGCGGTTCTCCGCCGGCACGTACCACTCGGCGCTCACCGCCTTCTCCCGCACGGCGCAGGCGTCCCGGGCGGCCCGCGAGCGGCGGCAGGTCGAGCCGCGGCCGAGCGGGCGGCGGGTCCGCGCGGTGCCCGGTCGCCTCGCCCGCTCGAAGGAGCTGGGCATGTGGATCGTGCCACTGCCGACCATCGACCCGCAGGTGGTCCGCCGCTCGGCCGCCGCCCGGCCGGAGTACGGGCCGGACTTCCGCTACCGGCACTTCGCCGCCGTGAAGCGGCTGCCCACGGTGCTGGCGGGCGGGGTCGGGCTGGGCGGGCTGGTGACCCTGGTGAAGCTGCCGCCGACCCGGCGCTGGCTGCTCGGCCGGCTCGCCTCCGGGCAGGGGCCGACGCCGCAGCAGCGGGCGAGGTCCTGGTTCCGGGTCCGGTTCGCCGGCACGGGCGGCGGGCGGCGGGTGCTCACCGAGGTGGCCGGCGGCGACCCCGGCTACGACGAGACGGCGAAGATGCTCGCCGAGTCGGCGCTCTGCCTGGCCGGCGACGACCTGCCGGTCACCGCCGGTCAGGTCACCCCGGTGGCCGCGATGGGCGACGCGCTGCTGGACCGGCTGGTGCGGGCGGGGATGACCTTCCGGGTGCTGGACACGCCGCGCTGACCGTCGCCCGCCAGCGGGGCGGGTTGACCCTCGACCAGGTTGAGACGACAGGATCAGCGCCGTGGAGAGCGACCTGCGCAGCATCGGCGAGCTGGCCCGGGCCAGCGGGCTGACCGTCAGCGCCCTGCGGTTCTACGACTCCGCCGGGGTGCTGGCCCCGGCCCTGGTCGACCCGGCGACGGGCTACCGCTGGTACACGGGCGACCAGGTGGCGCCCGCCCGGCTGGTGGCCGGGCTGCGCCGGGTCGGCATGCCGGTCGCCGGGATCGCCGCCGCGCTGCGGTCCGAGCCGGCGCAGGTGCACCGCCTGCTCGACGCGCACCTGCGCCGGCTGGAGGACGGCCTCGCCGACGCCCGCCGCGAGCTCTCCCGGATCCGTACGTTGATCGATGCCGAGGAGCCCATGGTGACCACCGGTCTCGTCCTGTCCCGCGTCGACCTGGCCGCCGCCGTGGACGCGGTCCGCTTCGCCGTCGGCGCCGATCCCGAGCTGCCGGTGCTGGGCGGCGTGCTGTTCGAGTCCGACCCCGACGGCGTACGGCTGGTGGCGACCGACCGGCACCGGCTGGCCGTCGCGCGGGCGGACGCCCGGGTCGACGGGCCGGCGGTGCGGGTGCTCGCCCCGGTCGCCTTCGTCGACGAGGTGCGGGCCCTGCTCGACACCGGCGCGGGCGTCACCGGCGAGGCCCGGCTGACGGTGGCCGGCGACTCCATCGCGCTCTCCGTCGCCGGCCACACGGTCGACGCCGCCGCCCTGCCGTACGACTTCCCGGACCACCGCCGCCTGCTCCGCCCGGCGGGCGACGACGGGCCGGCGCACCGGCTGACAATCGACGCCGACGCCCTGCGGGCGGCCCTGACCAGCGCCGACGCCCCCGTGGTCACCCGGCGGCACGACGGCGCCCCGCTCGCGGTGACCGTGCTCGGCCCGGACGGGAGGGGCGGGGTACGGCTGTTCGGGGCGGACGAGCTGACCGGGGAGGAGGACGCGTTCCGGGTCGGGGTCAACGGCGGCTACCTGCTCCAGGCCCTCGACGCGGCCGGCCGGGGCCAGCTGCTGCTGGAGCTGGACGGCCCGATCGCCCCGCTGGCGGTGCGCCGGCCGGACGACGTCGACGCGTTCTCCGTCCTGATGCCCATCCGGCTCTGACCGCCACGCCCGCCCCGACGCGCCGCGCCAGCCGGCGTTCCGGGGGCGCGACGCCGCCCGCGCGGGGCCGTCGAGACCGGGCCGGGGCGCGACCGGGCCGCGACGGTAGCATCGGTGGGTCCACCCGACGTCCGGACGGAGCGTACGGAGCAGCATGCTCGACATGGAGTTGATCCGGAAGGATCGCGAGGCGGTGGCGACCGCGCTGGCGAAGCGACTGGATCCCGCCGAGGTCAACCGGGCCCTGGACGAGATCCAGCGGCTCGACCAGGAACGCCGTGCCCTGATCAGTGGGATCGACGGCGAGCGGCAGCGCCGCAAGGCCGAGGCGCGCGCGTACGCGGCGGCGAAGCGCGCCGGCACCGAGCCGGAGGTCTCCGCGCCGGAGGCGGGCCGCAAGCAGCTCGCCGAGCTGGAGTCCGAGCTGGACGAGGTGCAGTCCCGGCTGCGCGGCGTGATGAGCGAGCTGCCCAACCTCCCCGCCGACGACGTGGTGCCGGGCGGCAAGGAGGCCAACCGGGTCGTCCGGACCTTCGGCGAGCCGCCGGTGATCGGGAAGGTCCGCGACCACATCGAGCTGAGCCGGATGTTGGGCCTGGTCGACCACGAGCGCGGGGTCAAGCTCGGCGGCTCCGGCTTCTGGATGTACACCGGCATGGGCGCCCGGCTGGAGTGGGCGCTGCTGAACTTCTTCGTCGACGAGCACCTCAGCGCCGGCTACGAGTTCCTGCTCCCGCCGCACCTGCTGCTGGACACCGCCGGGTTCGCCGCCGGGCAGTTCCCGAAGTTCTACGACGACGTCTACCACCTGGACCGGGAGTCCGCCCCACGCGGCCAGTTCCTGCTGCCCACCTCGGAGACGGCGATCCTCGGGGCGTACCAGGACGAGATCCTGGAGACCGCGAAGCTGCCGCTGAAGGCGTTCGCGTACACCCCCTGCTACCGCCGCGAGGCGGCCGGCTCGCACTCCGACGAGCGGGGCACCGTGCGGGGCCACCAGTTCAACAAGGTGGAGATCTTCCAGTTCTGCCTGCCGGATCAGGCCGACGCCGCGCTGGAGGAGATGCTCCGGCACGCGGAGAGCCTGGTCGAGAAGCTGGGCCTGCACTACCAGCGCACCCTGCTCTCGGCCGGCGACGCCAGCGCGTCGATGAAGAAGACCCTCGACATCGAGGTGTGGATGCCGAGCACCGGCAAGTACAAGGAGGTGTCGTCGGTCTCCTGGGCCGGCGACTACCAGGCGCGCCGGGCGGCCATCCGCTACCGCGAGCCGGGCGGCAAGCAGACCCGCTTCGTGCACACCCTCAACGGGTCGGCGCTGGCCACCAGCCGGCTCTTCCCGGCCATCCTGGAGCAGTTCCAGCAGCCCGACGGCTCGGTGCTGGTCCCCGAGGTGCTCCAGGCCCGCCTGGGCACCGACCGCCTGACCCCCCGCTGACCGTACCGGTCCCTTCCCCGCGCGCCCGTGTCGAGTTCTTCGACACGGGCGCGTGACGTTTCGTCCGGTCCCGGGGGCACGTCAACGCATCCACACATGCCCATGCATTGACAGCGCTTGCAATGCGCTTGTAACCTTTCGGAAATTTTCAAGCCGCGCTGCAAGATCTCGGCAGCGCCGGGGTTCCCCGGCCTCGCCTCCGCCCCGTCCCCGCCCCGTCAGGAGTCCTCCCATGCAGAGACGTCGACGGTTGTCGGCGATCGTCGCCCTCGGCGTGATCGCCGCCCTGATCGCCCCCACCGCCACGACGGCGCCCCCGGCCGCCGCGGCCCCCGCGGGCACAAAGAAGGTCATCGCCAACCTCTTCGAGTGGAACTGGTCCTCGGTGGCCACCGAGTGCCGCACCACCCTCGGCCCTAAGGGCTACGGCTGGGTGCAGGTCTCGCCGCCCCAGGAGCACGTCCGGGGCTCGCAGTGGTGGCTGGCGTACCAGCCGGTCAGCTACCGCATCGAGTCCCGCAAGGGAACCCGCGCCCAGTTCAAGTCCATGGTCGACAGCTGCCACGCGGCCGGGGTGAAGGTGGTCGTCGACGCGGTCGTCAACCACATGTCCGGACAGGACAACGGCGGCACCGGCTGGGCCGGCTCGACGTACGGGCACTACGACTACCCGGGGATCTACCAGACGCAGGACTTCCACCACTGCGGTCGCAACGGCGGCGACGACATCGCCAACTACAACGACCGGTGGGAGGTGCAGAACTGCGAGCTGGTCAACCTCGCCGACCTCAGGACCGAGTCGGACTACGTCCGGACGAGGATCGCCGGCTACCTCAACGACCTGCTCTCGCTCGGCGTCGACGGCTTCCGGATGGACGCCAGCAAGCACATGCCGGCCGCCGACATCGCCGCCATCAAGGGCAAGCTGTCCCGCTCGGCGTACATCGTGCAGGAGGTGATCCACGGCGCCGGCGAGCCGATCCAGCCGGGCGAGTACACCGGCAACGGCGACGTGCACGAGTTCCGCTACGGCAAGGACCTGGCCCGGGTCTTCCGCTCCGAACGGCTCGCCTACCTGCGCAACTTCGGCGAGGGCTGGGGGCACCTGCCCAGCGCCTCCGCGGCCGTCTTCGTGGACAACCACGACACCCAGCGCGACGTCGGCGGGGTGCTGACGTACCGCGACCGGGGCATCTACGCGCTGGCCAACGCGTTCATGCTCGCCTGGCCGTACGGCTCCCCGACCGTCATGTCGAGCTACACGTTCAGCCAGCGCGACCAGGGCCCGCCGTCGGACGCCTCCGGCAGGACCCTGGACGCCACCTGCTACTCGGGCTGGGAGTGCGAGCACCGCTGGCCGGTCGTCGCCAACATGGTCGGCTTCCGCAACGCCACCGAGGGCGCCGGCGTCGTCAACTGGTACGACAACGGCAACAACCACATCGCCTTCGGCCGGGCCGGCAAGGGCTACGTCACGATCAACGACGAGGATTACGCGGTCACCGGTCGGTCGTACCAGACCGGCCTGCCGGCCGGCCGCTACTGCGACGTCATCCACGGCACCTTCGGCAACGGCACGTGCAGCGGGCCGGTGATCACCGTGGACGGCAACGGCTGGTTCGCCGCGAACGTGCCCGCCCACGACGCGATCGCCATCCACGCGGGCGCCCGGCTGAGCTGACGGCCCCCACCGGCGCGGATACCGCCCCGACTGGCGGTCCCCACCGGCGCGCACCCCGCCCCGGCCGACATTCCGGCCAGGGCGGGGTTTCGCCGTCCTCCACCCGTTACAGTTTGTTTGTGCGTTTTGACCGAATGAACCGGCGGCCCGTCCGCGTGCTGGCTGCCGTCGGCGTACCCCTGCTCCTGCTGGCCGCCGGGGCGACGGGCTGGGCGCTCACCCCCCGGACCGCGCCCCCCGCGCCGCCGGTCGTCGAAGCGCCCGCGCCGACCAGCGCGGCCCCGACGCCCGAGCGGGTGCCCGTCGCCGCGCCCGCGCCGGACCACCTGCCGGTGGTCGACTACGACCCGGCCCCCACCGGCTTCCCCGCCGACCCGGACACCCTGGACACCAGGCCGCTGACCGAGGGCCTGCACCCGACCCGCCGGATCGCCGCCTACACCGCCCCCGGCGGCCGGCCGCTGGCCTTCCTCGACCCCACCATCAGCGGCGTCGAGCTGACCATGCCGATCGCCCAGCGGCGGGCCGGCTGGGTGGCGGTGCTGCTCCCGTCGGCCAACCGCACGCTCGCCTGGCTGCCGCCCGGCGGCTACACCACCGTGGCGCTGCGCGACCAGCTCGTGGTGGAACGCAAGCCGCACCGACTCACCTGGTACCGGGCCGGCCGGGCCATCCGCAGCTGGGAGGTCAGCCTCGGCCAGCGCGGCCAGGAGACCCCGCTGGGCCGGACCTTCGTCCTCGGCCGGACCCCGCCGCCGGAGAGCGTGTACGGAGGCGTCGACATCTTCGCCCTCGGCTCGGTGCCCGACGACCCGGACTCGGTGCCGGCGGGCCTGCGCGGCGCGCACATCGGCGTGCACAGCTGGTACCACGACGGCGAGCTGGGCCGGAACACCACCAACGGCTGCATCCGGCTGACGAAGAGCGGGCAGCGGGAGCTGCTGGCCGAGCTCCGTCCCGGCACCGAGGTGGTGGTGGTCGACGAACTGCCCGCCCCGCCACCGACGGCCTGACGCCGCCTGACTCAAGGGGCGACCCGCTCGTCCGCTCCGGCCAGCGGGAACTGACGCGGCAGGGACGGGCGCGCCTGCCCGAGCGTGCGCCACAGGAACTCCAGCGTCAGCGCCCAGACGAAGGCGCGCTGCTCGTTGTTCGCCGCCGCGCCGTGCCCGCCCTCGACGTTCTCGTGGTAGGCCACCTCGTGGCCGTGCTCGCGCAGCCGGGCCGCCATCTTGCGGGCGTGCCCGGGGTGTACCCGGTCGTCGCGCGTCGAGGTGACCAACAGGACCGGCGGGTACGCCGAACCGCCGCGGACGTTGTGGTACGGCGAGTACCGGCGCAGGAACTCCCAGTCGGCCGCCACGTCCGGGTCGCCGTACTCGGCCATCCACGAGGCACCGGCCAGCAGCCGGTGGTAGCGCCGCATGTCCAGCACCGGCACGTGCGCGACGACCGCCCCGAACAGCGCCGGGTGACGGGTCAGCATCACCCCCGTCAGCAGGCCGCCGTTGCTGCCGCCGAAGATGCCGAGCCGCTCCGGCGAGGTGATGCCGCGCGTCACGAGGTCGGCCGCCACCGCCGCGAAGTCCTCGTAGGCCCGGGGCCGGTTCTCGCGCAGCGCGGCGCGGTGCCACCGGGGGCCGTACTCCCCGCCGCCCCGGATGTTCGCCACCACGTAGGTGCCGCCCCGGGCCAGCCAGCCCCGGCCGATGATCCCGCTGTGGTACGGGGTCAGGGAGATCTCGTAGCCGCCGTAGCCGGTGAGCAGCGTCGGCCCGCCGGGCGCGTCCGGGTCCCCCACCACGAAGTACGGCACCCGCGTGCCGTCGGCCGAGGTGGCGAAGAACTGGCGCACCGCCAGGCCGTCCGCGTCGAAGGACGCCGGCGCCCGCCTGAGCGTCTCGACCGCGCCGCCGACCTGTCCGAGCCGCAGCGTCGCCGGCTGGAGGAACCCCTCCGAGACGAGCAGGTAGGAGTCGTCGTCGTCCGGATCGGTGTCCACGACGCGGCTGTGGTCGAACTCCGGCACCCCCGGGAGCGGCTCCCGCCGCCAGCCCTCCCCGTCGGGCGTCAGGACCTCGAGCCGGCTCCGCACGTCGACGAGGGTGGCCAGGATCAGGTGGTCGCGGGTCCAGAAGTGCCCGCTCAGCGACGTGCGGTCGTCGGGCCGGAAGAGCACCGTCATCTCCCGCTCGCCGGCGAGGAACGCGTCGAACCGGGTCACCAGCAGGGCGCCCGCCGGATGGGTCACCCCACCGACCGGCCACGGCGATCGCAGCCGGACCAGGAGCCACTCGCGGTGCACGTCCCACTCGGCGTCCTCCGGCACGGCGATCAGGATCCGCTCGCCCGTCCCCGTCAGCAGGTGCCGCTCCGAGCGGTAGAAGTCCAGCCGGCGGCCCACGAAATCGCGCTCGAAGCCGGGCGTCGGGTCGTGCGTGGCCCACGCGGCGACGTCGTCGGCGTGCCCCTCCTGGACCACCTCCGCCTCCGACAGCGGCGTGCCCCGCCGCCACCGCCTGACCACCCGGGGATACCCGGAGGAGGTCAGCGAGCCGGGCCCGAAGTCGGTGGCGACGTAGACGTGGTCGGCGTCGATCCAGCCGACGTCGCTCTTCGCCTCGGGCAGCGTGAAGCCGTCCTCCACGAAGACGCGGCGGCCGAGGTCGAACTCGCGCACGACGGCCGCGTCGCCGCCGCCCCGGGACAGGCTGACCAGGCAGCGCCCGTGACCGGGGCGCAGCACGGTCGCCCCGCCCCAGACCCAGTTCTCGCCCTCCGCTGCGGCCAGCGCGTCCAGGTCGAGCAGCACGTCCCACTCCGGCTCGGGCCGGCGGTACTCCTCGATCGTCGTCCGGCGCCAGAGCCCACGCGGATGCGCGGCGTCGGTCCAGAATTCGTAGAGGTGCTCCCCGCGCCGTCGCGGCAGGGCGATCCGGTCGTCGGCGTCGAGCACCCGCCGGATCTCGCTGCGCAGGACGGCGAACGCCTCGCCACCGGTGAACGCGGCGGCGGTCTCCGCGTTGCGCTCGCGCACCCACCGGGCGGCGTCCGCACCGTCGAGGTCCTCCAGCCAGAGGTACGGGTCGTCGCTCTCCACGCTCACCGTCGCCACCCCGCCACTATGCCCGACGGGAGACGCCCGAGTCGGGGCACCTGTCGGCATGGCGACGACCACCCGGCTCCGGTCGGGTCGGCTTCACGGCCGGGTGTGTTGCTCGGCGGCGTCGAACGCGGGCGCGAGCGGGGCCAGCGCCCTGCGGAGCTGGTCGGCCAGTGAGCCGGAGGGCACGACCAGTCCTCCGGCGGCCGAACTCTCGGCGGCGTCCGTGCTCCCGGCCGGCCGGAGCCAGCTCTCCAGCGCGATGCGAACCGCCCCGGCCACGCTTGCCGCGAGGACGCGGGCCGTGTGTGCTCCGGCGTCGTCCAGGCGTTCGGCGATCACCGCCGCGAGAGGGCGCTCAATGCCGGCGGTGGTATCGAGGAACGCGTCGCGCAGCGCGGTCCGGGTGGTGATCAGCAGCAGCGCCTTCTGTTCGCGCTCGCCGGTGTTCGTGTACTGCTCGACCACTGCCTGGGTGACGGCGTCAGCCAGGCGCACCCCTGCGGGCCGGGCCGCGACCGCCGCCGCGATCCGCGCCTCCCGGTCCGCGGTCACGGCAGAGACGATCGCCTGCTCGCGGCTGGCGAAGTAGTTGTTGTAGGTGCGCGGCGAGACCCCGGCCGCTTCGGCGATGTCCTCGACCCGCACCTGGTCCAGTCCGCGCTCCTCGGCCAAGCGCAGGGCCGCCTCGCGTAGCGCCTCGCGCGTGGCCTGCTTCTTCCGCTCCCGCAGCCCCGCTGGTGTCGTCACGGTCCCAGCGTCCCACGCAGGGATGCACGCACCAAAGTTGCGGGTACGCAAACTTGCGCGCACGCACTTTTTGTGCCAGCCTCGACCCGACCGAGACCGACGGAAGAGGACGTGACCATGCGAGCAAGAGGGATGACCTACGACACCGGATTCGTCGTGAACGACCAGATATCCCGCGAGAACTTCGACCCCGAGGTGGTCCGGCGCGAGCTCGCCATCATCCGCGACGACCTGCACTGCAACGCGATCCAGATCATCGGCGGCGACCCGGATCGACTGGAGCTGGCCGCCGGTGCCGCCGCCGAGCTCGGCTTGGAGGTCTGGTTCTCGCCCTATCCGCTTGAGCTGGATCCGGAGCAGATCCTCGTGCTCTTCCGCGACTGCGCCGAGCGAGCGGAACGGCTCCGGCGGCAGGGGGCCACAGTCGTCTTCGTTGCCGGGGTCGAGCTGAGCGTGATGAACCGCGGGTTCCTGTCCGGGGAGAGCCCCGAGGAGCGGGTCGAGCAGCTGATGAGCCGACCCGAGCGGCGGGCCGAGGCGATCCGCGAGCTCGGCGTGCGCATCAACGCCTTCCTCCGCGAGGCCGCGGCCACGGTCCGCGAGCGCTTCCAGGGCAGGCTCACCTACGCATCCATCCAGTTCGAGCAGGTCGACTGGACTCCCTTCGACGTGGTGACGTTCGAGCTGATCCGCTCCGCCGAGGTCGCCGACCGGTTCCGGGACGCGGTGCGCACCCTGGCCCAGGGCCCGAAGCCGCTCGCCATCACCGGCTTCGGCACCGCGGCCTACCGCGGCGCGGGGGACCGCGGTGGGCGGGTGCTGGAAGTGGTCGAGTACGACCCGGAGACCAGGGCTCCTGTCCGGCTCAACGGCATCTACGAGCGTGACGAGGCCGGCCAGGCCGCATATCTGAGCGAACTGCTGGAGATCTTCGAGACCGAGGGCGTGGACAGCGCGTTCGTGTTCCTGTTCGCCCTGCCTGGCTACCCGCACCGCCCGGACGGCGACCCCAGGTACGACTTGGACCGGGCTGGCCTGGGTATCGTCAAACTCCTCGAAGGGTGCCGGGGACAGACCTACCCCGACATGGAATGGGAACCCAAGGCCGCCTTCGCAGCAGTGGCGCAGCGGTACCGGAGGGGATGACGGTCAGGCGCCACCCGCGGCGGTGGGTCACGTAGGTGATCCGCCCGGTGTAGTGGGCTCGGGAGGCCACACCCGCGAGGCTGTCTGAGCTGGCATGCACGTGACCGTCGCGGGTAGTACCCGAACATGAGGGCGAGTTTCCGGCTCGGCCGGATCGCGGGCGTACCGGTCGGGGTCAATTGGAGCGTCCTGGTCATCTTCGCGCTGATCGCGTGGGGGCTGTCGGCCAACCAGTTCCCCCGGGCCTACCCGGACCGACCCGTCGCCGCGTACGTCCTGGCGGGGCTCGCGGCGGCGGTGGTCTTCTTCCTCGGCCTGCTCGCCCACGAGGTCTCGCACGCGATCGTCGCCAAGCGCAACGGGCTGGAGGTCGGCGGGATCACCCTCTGGCTCTTCGGCGGGGTGGCCGAGCTGCGCGGCGAGGCGCGCGACCCCGGCGCGGAGCTGCGCATCGCCGGCGTCGGCCCGCTGGTGAGCCTGCTGATCGGGCTCTTCTTCGGCGCGATCGCGGTGGTGCTCGCCCTGGCCGGGGTGGAGGGGCTGTTGATCGGCTCGCTGGGCTGGCTGGCCGGCATCAACGTGCTGCTGGCGGTCTTCAACGCGCTGCCGGCCGCCCCGCTCGACGGCGGGCGGCTGCTGCGCGCGGCCGTCTGGAAGGCCACCGGCGACCGGACGAGGGCGTCGGTCGTCGCCGCCCGGGCCGGCTGGGTGCTCGGCGCCGTGCTGATCGGCCTCGGGCTGTGGCAGTTCCTGGCCGGCGTCGGCTTCGGCGGGCTGTGGCTGGCCCTGATCGGCTGGTTCCTGATCGGCGCCGCCGGCATGGAGGAGCGGCAGGCCCGGATGGGCAGCGCGCTGCGGGGCGTCCGGGTGGCCGACGTGATGACGCCGCAGCCGCAGACCGCGTCGGGGCAGATGACGGTGGGCGACTTCGTCGACCACTACCTCTTCGCGTACCGGCACACGGCGCTGCCGCTGACCGAGGACGACCGGCCCGTCGGCCTGGTCACCCTCGACCGGGTGCGCGGCATCCCGGCGGACCGCCGGGCCGCCACCACGCTGGCCGAGGTGGCCTGCCGCGCCGACGAGCTGGTCCTCGCCCGGCCGGAGGAGCCGCTGAACGAGCTGCTCCCCCGGCTCAGCGAGTGCGCCGACGGGCGGGCGCTGGTGGTGACCGACGGCCGGCTCGTCGGGATCGTCTCGCCGAGCGACATCAGCCGGGCGGTGCAGCGCGGCAGCCTCCGCGAGCAGCTGGGCGACAGCCGGCCCGGCCGCTAGTCGCGCGGAAGGTAGTGGTCGAGCAGGTCGGTGCGGAACGTGCCGGCCGGGTCGAGCCGGCGCGCCAGGTCGAGGAAGTCGGCGTACCGGGGCCAGGCCGCGGCGAGGACCGCCGGGGCGAGGCCGAAGACCTTCCCCCAGTGCGGGCGCGGCGCGAACGGAGCGAGCCGCTCCTCCACCGCCGCCACCACCGGCAGCACCGCCGCCGCGTCCGCGGTCCAGGTGAAGTGGATGGCGAGGCTGTCCCGCTCGTGGTTCGGGCTGAGCCACAGCCCGTCGGCGGCCACCGCCCGCAGCTCGCAGACCTGGAGCACCGGCGCGATCAGGTGCGCCACCGGGTCCAGCGCGGCCAGCGCCGCCGCCGCCGAGCCGCGCGGCACGTGGTACTCCGACTGCAACTCCTCCCCGCTGCTGGGGGTGAAGCCGAGCCGGAAGTGCGGCAGCCGTTCGTGCCACGGGCCCGGCACGCCGAGCTGCGGGGTGCAGTTCCGCGCGGGCATGCCCGACACGGGGTGCCGCGGCGCGTCGGCCGCCGTGGTGCCGAGCCAGTCCGCCGGGAGCGGGGCCGCGTCCGCGCGCTGCTTGACCCACACCTCCCGCAGCCGCGGCGACCGCCAGTCGGTGAAGACGCTGACGCTGTACGCCGAGGCGAACGCCGCGTCCAGCGCCGCGCGGGACAGGCCGAGGCGGACGTGCTGACGGACCTCGAAGGTCGGCACCACGTCCAGGGTGACCCGGGTGACGACGCCCAGCGCGCCCAGCGCGACGACCATGCCGGCGAAGGTGTCCCCGTCGGCCGCCCGGTCCACGGTCAGCAGGTCGCCGCCGGCCGTGACCAGCTCCAGCCCGGCGACCGCGCTGGCCAGGTTGCCGATCGTCTCCCCCGAGCCGTGGGTGCCGGTGGCGACCGCCCCGGCGACCGAGATGTGCGGCAGCGAGGCGAGGTTGGCCAGGGCGTACCCGCGCGCGTGCAGCCAGGCCGCGAGGTCCCCGTACCGCATGGCGGCCGGCACCGTGACGGCCCGGCGGTCCGGGTCGAGCGCGACGGTCGCGGGCAGCCCGGCCAGCGAGACCAGGTCGCCGGTGGTGTCGCCGAGGCGGTTGAACGAGTGTCCGGTGCCCACCACCCGGAGGCGGTCGCTGCCGGCCACCAGCCGGCGCAGCTCGTCGAGGGAGGAGGGGCGGTGGTGGCGGCGGGCTGCGTAGCGGACGTTGCCCGCCCAGTTGCGCCGTGGCCCGGCCCCGGCGGCGCTCACGGGGTGCGGTGGCGATCGGCGGACCGCTCGTCGGCCGGGGCCCCGCCGAGCGCGTCAACGAAGCGGTCCCCGGCATGCCGGGCCAGCGCCGCCGCCACCTCGGCGGGCTTCTCCCGGACCCGCGCCAGGTCCAGCAGCTCCACCGCGGCCCGGCCGTCGGCCGGGTGGCGCGCGTCGGTCGGCAGGTCGGCCAGCGCGCCCGGCGCGGGCACGAGCAGCAGGCGCGGCGTCGGCGACAGTCCGTCCCGGGCCGGCGGCCGGGTCAGCGCCAGCGCCGCGACCTCCGCCCACGCGATCGTGCGGCGCAGCCCGGGGCGGCGGACGGTCAGGCCGTCGGCGTCGATGACGAACCGGAACGGGCGCAGCAGGCCGACCAGCACGCCCCCGCCCAGCAGCACGGCCCCGAGGGCGACCAGCCGGCGCAGCAACGTGTGCTCCCCCGGCAGCGCCAGCAGCACCCCGCCGCCGACCACACAGGCCAGGGGCAGCACCAACGCCCCCCGGTTGCGGTGCAGTTCCACGTCGTACCCCCGTTCGACACCGTGGTCGTCGGGAGGCATCATCCGACGACCGTCGGCGGGTCGGAAACCGGTCGATCGGGCACGGTTACCCCGCCGTCGTCGGGGAACCCTACGCCGATGAGCAGCTACCGCGATCCCGCCCCGCGGGGCGACGTGTTCCCCTCGGGCCAGGTGACCGACCCGATTGGCACCGGACCGGCGCCGTCGGGCGGGGCGTATCCGGCGGGCACCACGCCCGGCCCCCGGCCGACGCCGGCGCCCCCGCC